>JAVBUB010000147.1:0-15738 GCA_031555675.1 Paludibacteraceae bacterium
TATATTTGTTCTATCTATCTCACTATTATAATGACTAATGCCAACCAAATATCCTGATGTATTGTATGTATAGGTTCTTCTAAGAATCGGATTATAATAACGGTTATAGTTGTATGCTATCTCAGATAAATCCCGAATAGATATATCACATATATAACCTGAACTGCAAGGGTCGCTTTGTGCCCTTGTTATACTTACCGATAGTAAGAAAAATGTAATAATTGCAAATCGTAGTTTCATGTCCCAATAAAATAAAAAATTGAAATAAGTTTTTATAGCGGAAATATTACTCGTTGATATATTTCCTTTTATTGATTGGACAATGAAGAATAAAAAAGGTTTAAGAGATGGAATAAAGAAATAATAAAATTATCTTTTATATAGGTATGTTCTCAACTGATAAACAAGGAATATTGACAAGCAAATAACCTAATTTACACCTGATTTTTTCTTATTGAATCAAATAATCAGGTTTTGAGCTTTGTAAATATTTAATTACTTAGGTTGTTTAGTAAAAAAATCAGGTATAAATCAGGTTTCAGTCCGTGATTTGTATGCAAGATGTTATTTTGAAAAATAACAATAAGCGACTTAGTATTTAATTTTATCTTCCTTTTCAATCCAATTACGGAAAGCAGCCATTCCTTCGTTATGCAGTAACTGTTCTGATTTTAGCTTTCTGTCTACCGGTTTCAGTTCTATTTCTTCATAAATAAAAGAATCGTCGAAACCAATGGCTTTGGCATCATCTTTTGTATTGGCATAATACATCTTATCTAAATGAGACCAATAAATGGCACCTAAACACATGGGACAAGGTTCGCAAGAAGTGTAAATCTCGCATCCGCTCAAATCGAAAGAGTTTAACACTTCGGCAGCTTTACGGATGGCATTGATTTCTGCATGCGCCGTAGGGTCATGATTAGTCGTAACCCTGTTGGTGCCTTCGGCAATAATGTTACCGTCTTTTATAATTACGGCCCCAAACGGCCCTCCGCCATTTTTTATGTTTTCCAAAGAAAGCTCAATGGCCCGGCGCATAAAATATAGATGATTAGTCATAAATTTTCCCTTTTAAACAAGACTTGGTAAAGATAATCGAAGAAAGTGATATTTTTATTATCTTTGTGCCTTAAAATAAAAATGAGAAGCCATGGCCAAAAAAGATATATCCTACAATGAGGCAATTGCCGAAATAGAAATGATTTTGGAAGAAATAGAATCTGAAAAAATAGATATAGATTCGTTGAGCGCCAAAGTGAAAAAAGCGACGGAACTTATTTCCCTTTGCAAAGAGAAACTGAAAAAAGCAGACGAAGAAATAGAAAACCTGATGAAATCCATAGAAAAGTAATTGACAGCTAAGTTTTATACTTGCCAGCTTAAAAATCAATGAAAGAACATCTTCAAGATAAAATATTCCATATGATCGGAGATTGTGCCGACGAATTCCATCGCGAATGCTATGTAATTGGCGGTTTTGTACGCGATATTTTTCTTAAACGTCCCTCCAAAGATATAGATATCCTGGTTGTTGGCAGCGGCATAGAACTGGCCGAGGCTGTTAATAAAAAGCTAGGCCGGAAATCAAATCTTTCTGTCTTCAAAAATTTTGGAACAGCCCAGGTTAAATATGGCGATTTGGAAGTAGAATTTGTAGGCGCCCGCAAAGAATCTTATCAAAGCGATTCCCGTAAACCTTTTGTAGAAGAAGGTACATTAGAAGACGATCAAAACCGTCGTGATTTTACTGTTAATACACTCGCTTTATGCCTGAATAAAGACCGTTTTGGCGAGTTGGTCGATCCTTTTGGAGGCTTAAAAGACCTGAAGCATAAAATATTACGCACGCCTTTAGATCCCGATATTACCTTTAGCGATGATCCGTTGCGCATGATGCGCGGTATAAGGTTTGCTACGCAACTGGGCTTTTTTCTCGAAGAAAGAACGTTTAATGCCATTATCCGTAATAAAGACCGCATTTCCATTATATCTAAAGAACGAATAATCGAAGAATTGAATAAAATCATGCTTTCGTCGTGCCCGTCTATCGGTTTTATATTGCTCGATAAATGCGGATTGCTCGAAATTATATTTCCAGAATTATACGCTTTAAAAGGTACAGAAAGTAAAGAGGGCAGGGGGCATAAAGATAATTTTACCCATACTTTGATAGTGCTTGATCGTCTTTCCGAGAAATCGGATAACCTGTGGTTGCGCTGGGCTGCCTTGTTGCACGATATTGGAAAACCACGCGTAAAACGCTGGGACGACCGCTTAGGTTGGACTTTTCATAACCACGATTTTGTGGGCGAGAAAATGATTCCCGGCATATTTAAAAGAATGAAGTTTCCGCAGAATGAAAAAATGAAATATGTCATCAAAATGGTTTCACTTCACATGCGCCCGATCGTGCTTAGCGAAGAAACCGTTACCGATTCTGCTGTACGCCGTTTGCTTTTTGATGCCGGAGATGATATAGACGATTTGATGATGCTTTGCGAAGCTGATATCACATCAAAAAATAAAGAAAAAGAACAACGGTTTCTGAATAATTTCCAATTGGTTCGCCACAAACTCAAAGAATTGGAAGAGAAAGACCGTATTCGTAACTTTCAACCACCCATTTCGGGGGATGAAATTATGCGCACATTTAATCTTCCGCCCTGCAATACGGTGGGCGATTTGAAAATGAAGATAAAAGATGCTATTCTTGATGGAATTATTCCGAATGAGTATGAACCTGCCAAAGCATATATGATGCAAGAAGCTCAAAAGATGGGGCTGAAAATTCCCTAGTAGTACTTAAATGAAACATTTTTGAAACATTAAGTATTTTTATGATGAAAAATTTCGGTAAAGTCATAAAAAGTAGTAATTTAGTAGCTTCAAAATGTAGATTAATCCTTTCCTAATTTTAGTATGGCATTAGTAAACGAACACTATTTAAAAGTATCGGAAGATTATTTTTTTACAGAAATAGAAAAACGTATCAATGCCTTTGTTGTGACCCGTCCTAATGCGAAAATTATTCGTTTGGGAGTCGGGGATGTATCCCAGCCATTACCCTCTGAAGTTGTTAAAACCATGCATGCTGCCGTTGATGAATTGGCAGATGAATCTACCTTTCGTGGTTACGGACCCGGTGAAGGATACCGGTTTCTGATCGATAAAATTATCAAGGCCGATTATCAGTCACGTGGCGTATCATTAGATCCCGATGAAGTCTTTGTCAGCGATGGAGCCAAAACCGATACCGGAAATTTAGGGCATATATTGGGAAGAGATAATATCATTGCCATTACCGACCCCGTTTACCCTGTATACGAAAATACCGCTATCATGAGCGGACGATCCGGTCGATTGACCGAAGATGGCAAATGGAGCAATATCATTTACTTGAATTGCTATTCCGAGAATGATTTTATTCCGGAATTACCCACCGAAAAGGTTGATATTATTTACCTCTGTTACCCGAATAATCCGACCGGTACTGCGTTAAATAAAACCGAACTCAAAAAATGGGTCGATTATGCGCTGGAAAATCAGGCCGTTATCATATATGATGGTGCATACGAGGCTTATATTACCGAAGAAGATATACCCCATAGCATTTACGAAATAAAAGGAGCCAAAAAAGTGGCGATTGAAGTTCGGAGTTTTTCCAAATCTGCCGGTTTTACAGGTCTTAGATGTTCTTATACCGTTGTGCCGAAAGATTTGATTGCTTATACCCAAATGGGAGATAAAATTCAACTCAATAAACTATGGCTGCGACGTCAGACTACCTATTTTAACGGAAACTCATATGTAGTGCAACGAGGAGCCGAAGCAACTTATTCCCGGAAAGGAAAAAAACAAGTAGCAGAGCTGGTGCAATATTACTTAACCAATGCCAATATCATTAAAAATGAATTGCAAAAATTAGGATTTCAAACATATGGAGGAATAAATTCGCCATATATTTGGGTAAAAACGCCAAATGATGTACCTTCGTGGAAATTTTTCCAACAATTACTTTACGAAACACACATTGTAGGTACACCAGGCGTAGGATTTGGTAAAAATGGTGAAGGGTATTTTCGTTTTACTGGTTTCAGTAGCCGCGAAAGTACGATCAAAGCCATGGATAGAATAAAAAAGTGGGTGTAAAAAGCCCCTAAATTTCCCATAAGGGACTTAAAAGAGCTTTTGAGCAATTGAAAGACTTCTTTTAAAAAATAAAATAAAGAAATAAACATAGAAAATCACTCTTTAAGTCCCCTATGGGGGATTTAGGGGCTTAAAATTAAATTTATGTGCGGAATAGTAGGATACATTGGAAGTAAAGATGCATACCCAATCCTGATAAAAGGATTGCAGCGTTTGGAATATCGCGGTTATGATAGCGCTGGTATTGCCCTTATAGATAATCAGGGAGACTTGAACGTTTATAAAACCAAAGGTAAAGTGAAAGATCTGGAAGATTTTGTTACCAGTAAAAATATTAACGGAACCATTGGTATTGCCCATACCCGTTGGGCTACACACGGAGAACCGAACAATGTAAATGCGCATCCGCACTATTCAGAATCAGAAGAACTGGCGCTTATTCACAATGGAATTATTGAGAATTATGCCATCCTGAAAGAATCACTTTTAAAACAAGGATATAATTTCTGTAGCTCTACAGATACCGAAGTGCTTATTCAGCTGATCGAACACGTAAAAAAGACAGACAATCTTAGTCTGACAGAAGCTGTTCAATTGGCATTAAGCCAAGTAGTCGGAGCATATGCTATTGCCGTTATCGAAAAAGGAAATCCGGATCTTATCGTAGCTGCACGTAAAGGAAGTCCTCTTGTTGTAGGAATTGGAGAAGATGAATACTTTTTAGCCTCAGATGCAACCCCGATTGTAGAATATACCAATCAGGTTGTATATATAGGTGAAGAAGAAATTGTTGTGTTGCAAAGAGGTAAAGAATTAAAGATAAAGACTATTTCCAATGTGGAAAAAACACCACAAATCAAACAATTGGAACTAAGCCTTACTCAACTCGAAAAAGGAGGGTATCCCCATTTCATGCTGAAAGAAATATTTGAGCAACCTCTTACTTTGAGCAATAGCATGAAAGGTCGTGTTAATGTAGCCGAAAATAATATTTCATTAGCCGGATTTATTGATAATAAAGAAAAATTCTTAAAAGCAGACCGTATTATCATTACTGCGTGCGGTACTTCATGGCATGCCGCTCAGATCGGTAAATATGCCATAGAAGAATTTGCCCGCATTCCTGTAGAAGTAGAATACTCTTCGGAATTCCGTTATCGCAATCCCGTTATTCATAAAAATGATGTAGTAATCGCCATTTCACAGTCAGGAGAAACTGCCGATACATTGGCAGCCATAGAACTGGCAAAATCACACGGAGCTTTTATCTTTGGTGTATGCAATGTAGTGGGATCTTCTATTCCAAGAAACACGCATTCCGGTTGCTATACACACGTTGGGCCCGAAATTGGCGTGGCTTCTACCAAAGCCTTTACAGCACAAGTTACCGTATTGTTGATGATGGCGCTCTCTATTGCCCGCGCTAAAAATACGATCAAAGAAGACGATTACCTGGCAATCATTGCAGAGTTAGGATGCATTCCAGAAAAAATAGAATTAATACTCGAAGAAAACGATTGTATTGCCGATCTTTCTAAAGTATTTACATACGCACAGAACTTTATTTATTTAGGACGCGGTTATAATTTCCCTGTAGCATTGGAAGGAGCTTTGAAACTGAAAGAAATCTCATATATCCATGCCGAAGGCTATCCAGCCGCCGAAATGAAACACGGCCCTATAGCCCTGATCAATGCCGAAATGCCTGTGGTAGTTATTGCGCCCAATGCCGGAATGTATGAAAAAGTAGTAAGCAACATACAAGAAATAAAAGCACGTAAAGGAAAAATAATATCTATAATAACCAAAGGAGATACCGTTGTAAAAGGACTTTCCGACTTTTCCATCGAAATTCCCGAAACAATAGAATGTTTAGTGCCACTGTTGGCAACTATTCCATTACAACTGTTGGCATATCACATTGCCGTCGTAAAAGGTTGCGATGTGGATCAACCACGCAACTTAGCCAAATCCGTAACCGTGGAATAAACTACACAGCCTCTTCGTTTTTTAGAAGGGGCTTTTTTTATAAATAATAGAATAACAGAATAACTCAGTAGAATCCAAACATATTTCTATTAATTAATTATTCAATTATTCAAAATGAACTTATTAAAACTAACTCATAAATAACTTGTAATTAATTGTATGTGTGGAATTGCAATGGTGAGGTTAAGAAAGCCTCTCGAATATTATCAGGAAAAATATGGAACATGGAAGTATGGTTTGAATAAACTATACCTGCTGATGGAAAAACAGCACAACCGTGGACAAGAAGGAGCCGGGTTGGGGATGGTTAAATTTGATGTGCCTATCGGAAAAGAATACATTTGGCGTGAACGCGCCGAAGGAACCAATGCTATACCGGATATATTTGCTTCGGTAAACAAACACTACGAAAATGTTGACCCATTATTGCTCAATGATGTTAAATATGTCAAAGAAAACTTACCGTTTGCAGGTGAGCTCTATTTCGGACACTTAAGGTACAGCACTACTAATAGTAAAAAAGGTATTTCCTATGTTCATCCGTTTTTAAGAAGGCACAATTGGAAAGACAGAACATTACTATTGGCCGGAAACTTCAATCTGACCAATGTAGATGAAGTTTTCGAAAAACTATCGGCATCCGGGCAGCATCCCAGAGATATAGCCGATACTTTTATCATGCTCGAATCATTCGGCCACCAATTGGATAGAGAAGTTGAGCACGAATACAATAAATATAAACAAACCACCAATAAAGATAATGCAGAAATAACCCGTCTTATAGAAGAAAACCTGGATATTGCTTCTATTATTCGTAATACCGAAAAAGACTGGGATGGAGGGTATACCATTATGGGATTGCTTGGACATGGAGACGCTTTTGTGTTTCGCGATCCGAAAGGAATCCGTTCAGGTTTTTATTATGCCGATGATGAAATAATAGTGGTTGCTTCCGAAAGACCCGTTATTCAAACCGTTATGAATGTGCAGGTGGAAGATGTACACGAATTGCAACCCGGCGAAGCCATGATTATCAAGAAAAGCGGCGAAATGAAGTTCGAAACCATTCGCCAGCCAATACTTCCTCTACAGCCATGTTCTTTCGAAAGAATCTATTTTTCCCGCGGTAGCGATATTGATATTTACAAAGAACGGAAAAAATTAGGTAACTTATTAAGTGAACCTATTTTGAAAGCCATAAATAATGATATCGAAAATACCGTGTTTTCTTACATTCCCAATACTGCCGAAGTGTCTTATTATGGAATGGTTCAGGGTGTGGAACAAAGAACAGGTAAAAAACCACGTACCGAAAAAGTACTGATCAAAGATATTAAACTCAGGACTTTTATTGCACAAGACAAAACCCGTAATGACCTGGCAGCACACGTATATGATATTACTTACGGTTCTATTAAACCGGGCGAAGATAATATCGTAATTATCGATGACTCCATTGTGCGCGGTACAACCTTGAAACAAAGTATTATCGGTATTTTGAACAGATTGGCTCCTAAGAAGATCGTTATAGTATCTTCTTCGCCACAAGTTCGCTATCCCGATTATTATGGAATAGATATGTCGAGCATGAGCGAGTTTGCCGCTTTCAGGGCTGCTGTAGAACTACTCAAAGAAAGAGGACAAGAATCGTTGATACACGAGCTTTATAAAAAAGCAAAAGAGCAACAAGATCTTCCTAAAGAACAAATAGTAAACTACGTAAAAGAGATTTACGCGCCATTTACCATGGAAGAAATCTCTAAAAAGATAGCAGAAATGCTAACACCGCCCAATGTAAAATGCGAGGTGGAAATAGTTTATCCTACTTTGGAAGGCCTGCACGAAGCATGCCCTGACCATAGAGGCGACTGGTATTTTTCGGGCAATTACCCAACAGCCGGAGGAAATCGTTTGGTAAACGAAACTTTCATTAATTATGTGGAAGGAAAAGAAAAAAATAAATTCAAAGAATTAACTCTTTGGGAATAAAATAAATTCAGAGTGAACCGACACAAGATACATACAACAAATAAACCGGCGGCACGCACGTCGGTTTATTTGTTATGTCTGTATTTGTTCGGAATCATAGTTTCCGGTGTATTACATCCCTTTCAGCATGCTCATGAACATATTTCCGGAATAGAGAAAGTTTCTTTATGTAGCCCATTTTCATGTGATAACCAAGAATTGGTTATCCAACAAGAAACCCATTCCCATTCAACCTTAGAACACTCCTGTCCATTCTGTCATATTGGTATTTTTAATGAATTTTTAATAGAAAGGTTTAATTACCAAACTATAAAAATATCATGCGATTATCATTTTGAAGAATATAGTTGTAATAACTATAATGATAATCAAGTTTCTTTCAAATCCTCCCGCGCTCCTCCCTCGTTGGTTTAAATAATAAGTGAATCATTTGTTTAAAGGATAATGTCTTTCAAAGAACACTTTTAAACTATTGAATGGAATTTTATGTGAAAATAAAACATAAAATATCTTCTATTGTCTATATGATCCATATATTTTTAGCTTAAAGTATAAATCGAAGGATATAAATTAACATCGTTGATTTTAATTCTTAATGTACTTTGTGGCAAAGAATTTTTACACTTGAACAACTTCATAAAAACAAAAACCAATGAAAAATTACATATATATAATATTATTTTGCCTGTTTCCATTACATGCCTATTCCCAATATTGGGTAAAAGTGTTGGATGAAAATTCAAACATCCCTGTAGCAGATGCAAGCATTTATTTTCCCGATACCAAAGCCGGAACAACAACCAATGAATCTGGTCTTTTTTCAATTAATACAAAAGGAAATACCCTATTGGTACAAATATCTTCTATTAATTACAAAACATACCTGGGTACCATAAAACTGAAACCGGATACTACTTATGTCTTGTTAGAATCCTCTACGCACGAGTTGCAAGAAATAACCATTTCTTCCGGCAGCTCAAAGTTGCAAGGAGAAAATGTCATCAATGTGGAAAACATTAACTTAAGTAAGAATCCCACGTTGGAAGGAATCTCCCTCACTCAAAAATTAACTGAAATAGCCGGAGTAAGCAATTACAGTACCGGTACCGGTATTGGTAAACCTGTTATCAGAGGATTAACAGGAAACCGTATTGCGGTTTTCTCACAAGGCATTCGGATAGAAAACCAACAGTGGGGCGACGAACATGGCTTGGGGTTGGACGAAAACGGCTACGAACAAGTTGAAGTCATCAAAGGCCCCGCTTCATTACTATATGGAAGTGATGCGTTGGGAGGTGTTCTGTATTTTGTAGGCGAACGCTATGCCAAAGAAAACACATTGGAAGCAGACGTTCATTCCGAATACAACACCAATACCGATGGCTGGCGAAATGCCGGAGCATTTAAAATATCAAAAAAACATTTCCACTGGAATCTTTTTGGTGGTTATACTACCCATAAAGATTACCAGGATGGAGAAAAAAATGAAGTGAACAACAGTCGTTTTAATACAACAGATATAAAAACCACGTTGGGGTATACCGCAGGTAATTTTACAACATCATTAAAATACAATTATTTAAATGAAAAGTATGGATTAGTAGAAGAACGCGAATCCGGAGGGACTTACCATAATGGCAGAACTCCCGGATTGCCTTATCAAATTCTCTCTACCCATTTATTCAGTTCCGAAAATACAATCTTTTTCAATAATGCGTCCAAACTCAAAATAGATCTTGGATACATTATTAATAATAGGAAAGAATTTGAGGAAGAAGAACAACCCGCGTTGGATATGAACCTGAGTACCTTATCTTACAATATTAAATGGATACCCGATAAGATAAATAAATGGTCATGGATTATCGGTAGTCAGGGTATGTGCCAGACCAACAAAAATGCAGGAGAGGAAATACTTATTCCTGATGCTGCTACGATAGATGCCGGATTATATGCGACTACCGATTATCATTACGGAGAACATTCTTATTGGCAGGTAGGGCTGCGGTTGGATGCGCGCAATATCAATGGAAAAGAAAACGGAACCACGGGCGAGGAAGGCTACATGCCATCCTTTAATAAAACATACTCGGCTATTAATTTTTCTACCGGAGTATTTCAGCAAATATTCGAAAACTTGTCCATGCGGGCATCCCTTTCTTCGGGGTACAGGGCGCCCAGTATGTTTGAACTTTTAAGTGACGGTGTGCACGAAGGAACAAACCGTTATGAAATAGGAAACGAAGACCTTAAAACCGAAAATAGCTATCAGGCGGATATTTCATTCGATTATAAAACGGAACATTTTAATGTTTTTGTCAACCCATATTTCAATTATATCAGAAATTATATTTACCTGCAACCTTCGGGTGAAATCAAAGAGGAATTGCCCGTTTATAATTATACACAGACCGATGCCTGTTTGTTTGGTGGCGAAGCCGGATTTCATTATCACCCGCATCCGTTGGATTGGCTGCACCTGCAAGCTTCGTATGCTACAACTTACGGACAAGATACCCACAAAAATGATTTGCCGTTGATGCCCTCTTCAAAAATAAATAGTATGATTAGCGCCAATTTTTCTTGGGAGAAAGTACTCAGTAAATTCTCGGTTTTTGCCCAATATCAATATTCTTTCAAGCAAAACCATATTGCCACATATGAAACACCAACAGATGCTTATTCTTTGGTAAATGCCGGAGTACATTTCGAATTTAATGTATATAAGCAGAATATCTCATTTGATACCTCTGTAAATAACCTTTTCGATACAGTATATTATGATCATTTATCACGGTATAAAGCTGAGGGTATATATAATATCGGACGGAATGTTGTCTTTAAACTGTCGATTCCCATTAGTGTAAAATTAGTTAAGAGTTAAATATTGAATTGATAACAGACAACATTTTTAAATAATTTTCGATTTTCAACCATCATTCTACGCAACAAAGGTCGCAAATATTAACTTTGCGACCTTTGTTTATTTTTAGATGGAGGGTTTATTTCATTACCTTTTCAGCTTTTCCATTGTCGTACATTATAATGTAAATGCCGTTCGCCGGTTCGTTTTCTAACTTTTTACCGAGAATATTGTAATACCCTACAATTTCGGGTAAAGAAGAATAATTGTCTATCTCTACAACATCAGTTGTAATACCATTTTCAGTAGTAGTAAATTCGTCCGATTTTTCAGCCAATAACACACCAAAAGCTCCAAGTGTTTCTAAAACATAATAATAGGTAGTATTGCTTGATAAATTCTCTATTGTATAACTGTGTTCTGTTGTGCTTGCTGTCTTCATTTTGCTTTGAGCAGGCCTATGAATATCAATAATTTGACCATTATCATCAAATTTTATCATGCAAACAAGATTAGTATGCGCAAGGTCTGTATAAACATATAAGGTATAGCTTTCTGCAAGTTCATTGGGGTGCCAACTTATAAATACATTCTTATCTGTTGGTTCAACCGATACTTCCGGACAATAATTAAGATAACTTAGAATAATAGTATTTATCCACTTACCGTTTGTATCATACTCATATGCTGCTATAAGATTGGTACGTTCTTCATTTGAATAAACAAGCCTTTTGTAGGAATTATCGTCATTAGATTGATAATCGACAAATCCCAGGCAATTAACAAATATTGAATCAACATCTATTGATGATGAACAAGTTCCATAACTAACACTTGTAACAACCCAATAAGGAAAAGAATCCCAATACCAATAATATGCAATTTCAGATATCAAATTTCCATTATTGTCATAAGTATATTCACATTTAGTGTTATAATCCCACACATCTTTATCTGTTATATTATTATGTTGTTTTTTATATGTAACAACCAAAGTTTTGTTTCCATTGCTATCATAAACATATTCTTCATAAGTATCTTTTGTCAAATTACCATTATTGTCATCATAAAAAAAAGAATACAACACTTTATTGCCATTACAGTCGTATGTGTATTCTTTTCTATAACCCCATCTAAGACTTTCTGAAAGTATATTTCCATCATTATCGTATGAATATGTGAATTCGTTGTCGGGATATGACGACCAATATGAAATCTTATAATCATAAATGGAAACACCTGCCACATTTCCATTACTATCATAAGAAAAACTATATTTTCGTTGTCCTACAAAATCATTTACTGCCTCATTCCAAACAGAATACACACTGTAAATCAGATTTCCAAAATTGTCAAATGTATTTTCAATGGTGTCTTTTTCTATTTTATTACTCCAGTCATTGGCATAAGAATCCCATAATTGCGTTTGGCTAAAAAACCATTGACTTAATTTCGGATTATCTGTTGGATAAGAATATTTTACTTCGTGCCCTAAAATCCAACCGTCATCATCCATACTCCAACTATATTCGGAAAACCAAATAGCATTATTATTGCCATCATAAGCAAATTCTTCTTTTTTTCTATTTTGATAACAATTATTATACCACTGAATTGTTTTAATCACATTCCCATTATTGTCATAATAATACTCCAAAGTATCTGCGGATTGGCAAGGAATAATATTAGGAAATGAATTATCTACAGAGATTTTTTTCGAAATCAACATACTGTTGTTGTCATATTGGTATTCTATTACTTTAACAGGATAAGTTTCAGCGCTGGATCCATTGTTAAATTGACCATATTGTGTCACTGAATGGCATAACCACTTGTTTTCGGCAAAAGCAACTCCCATGCTCAACCAGAGGATTGATACGAATAATAATGTAATGTTTTTCATAATAATAAATTTTTAAAAATGAATATATTGGAAACCATAAACTTGTATTATCATCGTACAAAACAACACTTATGACCATCGCTATATAACGAACGGTTCACAAGCAGCAAAGATGAAGTTAGTAAAAAATGAATATTGAAAGACAAATTAAATGATAATTCAATACAAAACCAATTATAATAAGATGTAAATTTTATATCCGCTTCGTTCTTTAAGAATTTGTTCTAAAAGTTAAAACAAAAACATCAGATTGACATATGTTTATTTTTCTCGTTTACTCGTCAACTTTGTCAACCCGTTTACTTCTATTTTCGTGTAAAAAACGACATATTATTAACTATTTAATACCAAATCTTAATTTTTTATACGATAACATCATTTTTGTATAAAAAAAAGATATGATATTAATAAAAATGCTATCTTTGCACTTCAAAGAATTTAATATTAAAATAATAAAGAAATGGTAAGTTACAAAGAATTGGGCTTGGTAAACACTAAAGACATGTTTACTAAAGCTATGGAAGGTAAATATGCAATTCCTGCATTCAATTTCAATAACATGGAACAAATGCAAGCTATTATTCAAGCTGCAGTTGAAACAAAATCACCTGTTATTCTTCAAGTATCAAGCGGTGCCCGTAAATATGCAAACCAAACTTTGCTGCGTTACATGGCCGAAGGAGCTGTAGAATATGCAAAAGAATTAGGATGTGCAAATCCACAAATCGTATTACACCTTGACCATGGCGATTCTTTCGAACTATGCAAAAGCTGTATTGATATGGGATTCTCTTCTGTTATGATCGACGGATCTCACCTTTCTTATGAAGATAATATCGCTTTAACTAAAAAAGTGGTAGAATACGCTCATCAACACGATGTAACCGTAGAAGGAGAACTTGGAGTATTGGCCGGTGTAGAAGACGAAGTAAGCTCAGATCACCATACTTATACAGAACCAGACCAGGTTATCGACTTTGTTACCAAAACCAGAGTTGACTCTTTGGCTATTTCTATCGGAACATCTCACGGAGCAAACAAATTTACTCCTGCACAATGTACTAAAAATGCACAAGGACAATTAGTGCCACCACCATTGCGTTTCGATATTTTGGAAGAAATTGAAACAAGAATACCAGGATTCCCTATCGTATTGCACGGAGCATCTTCAGTACCACAAGAAGAAATAGAAACGATCAATAAATATGGCGGAGCATTGAAAGATGCTATCGGTATTCCCGAAGAACAATTGCGCAAAGCAGCTGCATCTGCCGTTTGTAAAATTAATATCGACTCAGACAGCCGTTTGGCTATGACTGCGGCTATCCGCGAAGTGTTCGCTACTAAACCAGGCGAATTCGATCCACGTAAATACTTAGGACCAGCTCGCGATAACGCTAAGAAATTGTACAAGCACAAGATCGAAGAAGTGCTAGGCTCTGCTAATAGAATTAAATGTTAATTACTATATTACTATTAAAAAAGCCGATTGTTCACATTCGGCTTTTTTAATGACCACCCCCTAAATCCCCCAAAGGGGGGACTTGAAAAAGAAGGGGGAAAGTTGAGAAAATAATTAAGATATATAAACAATTAAAAAATCCCTAATAGAAGTCACCCTTTGGGGGATTTAGGGGGTAAAACTATGAACCAACTATCAGACCGTTTAAACGCGCTTTCGCCATCAGAAACACTGGCAATGTCGCAAAAAAGTAGCGAGCTTCAGGCTCAAGGCTTTGATGTTATCAACTTAAGTGTCGGAGAACCCGATTTCAATACTCCCGAACATATTAAGCAAGCTGCCAAAGAAGCTGTTGATAAAAACTTCTCTTTCTATTCGCCTGTTCCAGGTTATATGCCTTTACGTAAAGCTATTGCCGATAAACTGAAAAATGAGAACGGACTAGAATACAAACCGGAACAAATTTTATGTTCAAACGGAGCAAAACAATCCGTATGTAATGTTATTTTGGCCCTGATTAATAAAGGTGATGAAGTAATTATCCCCGCACCATATTGGGTAAGCTATCCCGAAATGGTAAAATTGGCCGAAGGTACCAGCGTGTTTATTGCAGCGCCTATTGAGCAGGACTTTAAAATTACTCCAGCACAGTTGGAAGCAGCTATTACTCCCAAAACCAAAGCCATCATTCTTTGTTCGCCTTCCAACCCAACCGGAAGCGTATATTCAAAAGAAGAGCTTAAAGGTTTGGTAGCAGTGCTGGCAAAATACCCGGATGTAGTAATCATTTCCGATGAAATTTACGAACACATCAATTATATTGGAAAACACGAAAGCATAGCCCAATTTCCGGAAGTGAAAGAAAGAGTGGTTATTGTAAACGGAGTTGCCAAAGCATACGCCATGACCGGATGGAGAATCGGTTTTATTGCCGCTCCCCAATATGTAGTAGCTGCCTGTAATAAACTACAAGGACAATATACTTCAGGGCCATGTTCCGTATCTCAAAAAGCTGCTGAAGCGGCATATACCGGAACACAACAACCGGTAGAAGATATGCGCTTGGCATTCTTGCGTCGCCGTGACTTGGCAGTAACCCTGTTGCAGGAAATCAAAGGATTGAAAGTAAATATTCCCGACGGAGCTTTTTATATGTTCCCCGAATGCTCTTCTTTTTTCGGAAAATCATATGGCGACAGAAAAATAAAAGACGCCGCCGACTTGGCCATGTACCTGTTGGAAGTAGGGCACGTAGCCTGTGTGGGTGGAACCGCTTTTGGAGCACCCGGTTGCATCCGTTTGTCTTATGCTGTTTCTGATGAAAAATTGGCCGAAGCCATTAAAAGAATCAAAGAAGCATTGGAAAAATTGAAATAATAA
>JAVBUB010000126.1:0-14164 GCA_031555675.1 Paludibacteraceae bacterium
AACAAAGTTGCTCATTACCATTAAAAGTAATATTAGATTTCTTAATGCCGGGAGTCAAGTATGTAGCACAAGTTTATGCTGACGGACCTAAAGCAGATTATAAAACTAATCCGACCGATTGTATTATAAAAGAAATCAATGTAAACTCAAAGACTGTATTGAACATAAAACTTTCGGCAGCAGGAGGACAAGCAATTCGGATTGTGAAAAAATAGCATTTTCACATAGACGCAAGAAATATAAAACTTGGTCTACTATCTGATAACCCGGGCGGCTTCCTGGTTAAAAAATGAACAAAACAATAAGCAAAATAAATTAATAATAACAACTAGCCAATCTTTAAGTCTCTTTTGTAAAGAGATTTAGAGAGAGGTCTTTTAACCTTTAATTCTCATATGGACAAACAGTGGATTTTAGAAGAAGGCGAATTTAAAGTAAATACAGCCATGGCCTACGAAGGGCTTTTTACACTTGGTAGCGGATATTTGCATACACGTGGTTCGCTCGAAGAAAACGTGGGGAATGAACCTCAAAATATTACTAATCCACGCCCTGCATTTGCCAATGCTTCGGCTTTCAAACACGGTGGCGTACAAAAAACAAAATGGGGGACATATGTTCCCGGTGTGTTTGCCCATCACCCGAATTTGAATGAAAATATGGTAAATTTACCATACTTTTTGGGTATTGAACCAACGGTTGCAGGAGGAAAACTGGACTTATTACAAAGCTCAACTTCAAGTTATAAGCGAGTTTTAAATATGCAGACAGCTTCGCTTGAGCGTTCTTTTATCTGGCACACCAAAGAAGGTAATGTAGAAGTAAAATTTGAACGCTTTATCAGTGGTAAACGTTCGCAACTTAGCGTACAACGCGCCACTTTTAAAGCTGTTGGTAAAGAAATAAAACTTTCTATAAAATCGGGTATTGATGCAGATGTTCGCACCAATCTTTGCGACCACTTTACTTTTACCAAAGTAGAACAGTTATCTGAAAATACTGTAAAATCCACTGTTACAACCAATGAAAATCCATATTACGATAAAAATAACAAAGTAACCAATATCAGCGGTGGTGACACCATTTATACTGTTGCTCAATTGTTGGCAAATGGAGCCAAATGGAATTATGACGGAGAAAAAAGAAGAGGATTCTTTTCTGCTGATTTTATTATTCCTGCAGGCGGTTCAGTGGTAATTGAAAAACGCGCTGCTGTATCTACAAGCCGTGACCTTGCCGCGCAAAAACCGGCAGAGCAAGTATTAGCTGATGCTAAATCATTAACTTACGAACAACTTTTTGAAGAACATAAAGCATATTGGGCAGAACGTTGGACAAAATCTGATGTAGTAATCGAAAGCAACGATAAAACCGATGATTCGCAAAGAGCATTACGCTCTTCATTGTTTCATTTGTTGCGCTGCCATGTTACAGGTGATCCACGTGTAGCGATTGATGCCAAAGGTACAGCCGGAGATATTTATTATGGCCGTTTTTTCTGGGATACAGAAATTTATCTTGTTCCTTTCTTCTTGTATACCGACCCAGAAAGAGCAAAAACATTGGTAGACTTCCGTGTTGAAACCCTAGCCGGTGCAAAACGTAATGCCGAAAGAGGTGGTTATAAAGGTGCCCGTTTCCCTTGGGAATCAGATGCACAAGGAAATGACTGTTGTCCTCCCGGTAACTGGCAATATCGCGACCACGAAATACATATTACTGCCGATGTAATATATGCTTTCGCACATTATGCAGCCAATACAAGCGAAGATTATTTGAAAAATCCTAAAACAGCTGAAACTATTGTAGAAACCGCTCGTTTTTGGTTAGATCGTGTGGATTGGGCTGATGGGGTACCACACTTGTTGGGTGTTATGGGACCAGATGAATATACAGCCTTGACCAGTGATAATGCCTACACTAACTTTATGGTAGCATTTTCTTTGAAAATGGCTGCTAAATATGGAAAATTCGGAGGAGCAACTGATGAAGAAATCAAACAATTCGCGGATGTGGCTGCAAAACTTCCAATTTTGAGAGACAAAGACGGAGTTATTTTGCAATGCAAAGAATTTGATGATTTTGCAGATCCACAATTTAACAAATTATGGAAAGGATATGCCGAAGGTAAAAAGCAAGGGCACTATGCACAATATGTACCACAAGAGCGTCTTTACCGTACAAAATGCTTGAAACAAGCCGATGTATTGATGTTGATGTTCCTTTTCTTCAATGAATACTCAAAAGAAGAAATTCAGAAAACATGGAATAAATATGTACCATTTACTACGCACGATTCTTCTTTGTCGCTTGGTGCACACGCCATGTTGGCAAACCGTATCGGTAAAGAAGATGAAGCTTGGACCATGTTCCAGAAATGTATGGGTAACGACTTGGCTGTAGAACACGAAGGTGCGGCAGAAGGTATACACATTGCCGGTAGTGGAATGAATTGGCAAATGGTAGTATTCGGTGCAGCAGGTATTCTAAACGCTTTGCAATCAGATATTTTTACAATGGTACCACACTTGCCAAAACAATGGAACAAAGTTTCATTCCCATTTGTATGGAAAGGACAAAGTTTGAATATTACACTTGAAAAAGGTAAAGCCTCTATTACCAATAAGAGCAATGCTCCTATTGATGTAGTGGTGGCAGGTAAACAAGCTACTATTGCAGCCGGAAAAGAAGAAACATTTAATTGCTAAGACTATAAAGCTCAATTCTCATAAATTGAGAATTGAGCTTTTATTTTAACTAATCCATTCCTATTACGGATTCTCAAATGTAAGAAACAATATTCTGCATAGATGAAAAAGGAAAAAGCAACGCCAAAACCATATGAATTACCTTCTACAAAACCAACTATTGTGGAAGAACCATTTGTTATGTATGGAACTTTGAATTTGGATAAAACCAAACGATACACTTATGCTGATTACCTGACTTGGTTGGATGATAGACGAATGGAATTGATAAATGGTTTTATTCATTTTTTGTCAGCACCTTTGCGCGTACATGCTCAAATTTCAGCAGAATTAAATTTTCTTATTACAACATTCATTAAAAAAAGTAAAGGAAAATGCCGTGTTTTTCATGCTCCATTCGATGTTCGTTTACCTTTGAATAATGAAATAGAGGATAAAAAGATATACAATGTCGTTCAGCCTGATATTTGTGTAGTTTGCGATTTATCCAAGTTAGACGATAAAGGATGTCTTGGTACTCCAAATTTGATTGTGGAAGTATTGTCACCCTCTACGCTGAAATACGATTGGAATTACAAATTCAACTTGTATGAAACTGCCGGAGTTCCAGAATACTGGATTGTAGATCCCAAAGCAAAAGCAGTTAATGTATTTTTATTGCAACCGGACGGACGATATGATTTAGGAACGGTATATGAGTGCAACCAAAAAGCTCCGGTACATATTTTCAAGGGATTGGAAATTGACTTGAACGAATTATTTGAAAATGATTAAATTAAGGAAAATTTTAAAAACATAATAAATTTTATGGGACATATAGCAGATAAATATTTTAAATTAGACCCTTGGACTATTGCAGAAGAAGGTTTTGATCCTGCTCACGGAAAAGTAGCAGAGTCAATTTTTTCATTAGGAAACGAATACCAGGGTGTGCGTGGTTATTTTGACGAAGGTTATAGCGGACCTAAACATGTGGGAAGCTATTTCAACGGTTTTTATGAGTCATTGAATTTTAAACATCCGGTTGCGTACAACGGTTTTGTATTGACCGGTGCCGATATGACCAACTCGGTAGATTGGCTTTATACCCGCCTTGAACTGGATGGTGAAACGCTTGATTTGGCAACATCAAAATTTTCTGATTTCAAGCGTGTGCTTGATTTGAAAACAGGTGTATTGATTCGCTCTTTTGTGTGGGAAACCAAAACCGGCAAAAAAGTAAAACTGACTTTTGAGCGTTTTACAAGTTTGGTAAATACACATTTGGGTGCGCAAAAAATATCTTTTGAACCATTGAACTTTAGTGGTGATATCAAAGTTATTTCAGGTATGGATTTTTCTATCCATGCAGATGAAAAACCTAATAACTGGACAGCCCCGCGCAAAGAAAAAGTAGGCGATACGTTTGCTATTCTTGGCGAAACAAAACTTGGTAAACGTTATTTGTTTTCCAGCTTCCGTCTTGAATTTGACGGTAATACACCGGCCAATTTACCTTTGATACAAGATGAATTGTTGGTTGCTACTCAATTTACTCTTTCATTGCAAGAAGGAAAAACAACTTCTTTCAGTAAATTGGCGGTAAGTTATGCCGGAAAAGTGCTTGGTAACAGCGAAGATGCCTGGACAAAAATATTCAAAGTAAACAAAGCTGTAAAAGTAGATAGCAGCGATGCACCGAAAGATATAACAGAAGCTGCTGACATTGTTTGGCAAAAAGGTGTAGAATTGGCGAAAGAAAAAACGTCATATGCCGACGCTCTTGCTGCTCACAAAGCATTCTGGTCAAATGTATGGGATAATCTTGACATTGTAATTGAAGGCGATGACGAGAACCAACAAGGTATCCGTTATTGTATTTTCCAATTGCACCAGACTTATCATGGTAGTGATCCTACATTGAATATTGGCGCCAAAGGATTGACAGGAGATGCCTACGGTGGAAAAGCATTCTGGGATACAGAAGCATACTGCTTGGCATTCTATATTTTCAACAATCCTGCTGCTGCAAGGAATTTGTTAGAATATCGTTATTCTACTTTAGAACAAGCTCGTATTCGCGCCAAAGTACTTGACTGCGCCGGAGCATGTTATCCTATTGCTACTATTGACGGTTGGGAAAACTGCGAATTGTGGCAACATGCCAGCTTGCAAATCCACGTGAGCGGATCTGTAGCCTTCGGTATCGAAGAATACGCAAAATTAACCGGAGATAAAGATTTTCTATATGGACACGGTATTGAAATGTTGCTCGAAATCGCACGTTTCTATGTAAGCCGCGCACAACAAGATCCACATACAGGCGAATACGGATATTATGGTGTAATGGGTGTTGATGAATTCCACCTCATGGCTAATAATAACTGTTTTGTGAATTACCTTGCTAAAAAATCTATTGATTATGCATTGCAAATAGCTGCTGAAATGCAAAAATCCGCTCCTGAAAAATGGGCGGCAGCTGCGAAAAAAATCAATTTACAGGACAGCGAAATCAAGAAATTTGCCGAAGTAGCTAACAACATGAAAATGTTGCAAAAAGAAAACGGCGTATTCGAACAACATGACGGTTTCTTCAACTTGCCGCATATTGATTTAAAAAGCATCAAAAAGAGCGAATTGCCTTTGTATGACTTCTGGGCATACGACCGCATTTACCGTACGGACATGGTAAAACAACCTGATGTATTGATGTTCCTTTTCATGTTTGCACAAGACTTTAGCCGCGAAGTGAAAAAAGCGAATTATGAATATTACGAGCCAATTTGTATGCACGAATCTTCACTTTCTCCATCTATTCACTCTATTATTGCATCTGAAATCGGTAAACATGAAGAAGCTGCCGAATTCTTCGGTTTTGCCACACGCTTAGACTTGGACGACTACAATAATAATACTTATCAAGGTTTGCATACTACCTCTATTTCTGCCGCTTGGACAAACATCGTGTTTGGTTTTGGAGGTATGCGTGTGCTTGAACCAGTGTTGGCTTTCAGTCCGTCAATTCCTAAAAAATGGAAAAAGCTATCGTTCAAAGTGATGTATCAAGGTGCTGTGATTGGTGTTGAAGTGGAGAAAACCAAAGTAACATTTAAAACAGACGGTAAAGCCGTTACATTAAACATCTACGACAAAGAATATACAGTAGATGGAAATGGCGTAACAATTGATATCCCAGAGTTTTATATTGCTAAATAGTCTGAACCTTGATTTTTAAGATTTAAGGATTGACAGGATTTCTTGAAAATTCTGTTCATCTTGATGGAACCTTAGATCACGGTAATAAAAAATAATAAAATAACAATTAAATAAAAAACAAAATGATTCAAGGAGTAATTTTTGACTTAGACGGAGTTATCGTTTCTACAGATGAACTTCATTACCAAGGCTGGAAACACATGGCCGACACAGAAGGTATTTATTTTGACAAAGAGATCAACGAACGCCTTAGAGGTGTAAGTCGTATGGAAAGTTTGGAAATAATACTTGAAAAAGCTACCAAAACGTATACTGAAGTTCAGAAAGAAGCGTTGGCAACGTTAAAAAACGATTATTATAAAGAATTATTAGCTACCAAATTATCTCCTAAAGATATTTTACCGGGCGTTAAAGATGTTTTGGCCGGATTGAAAGCCAAAGGCGCTAAAATAGCCATTGGTTCGTCAAGCAAAAATACGCCTACTATTCTGAAACAAATCGGTTTGGATAAAACTTTTGATGCTATTTCTGACGGAAACAATATTAAAAACAGCAAACCGGATCCCGAAGTGTTTTTGATTGCTGCCGAAAAAATTGGCTTGAAACCCGAAGTTTGTTTGGTGGTTGAAGATGCCGAAGCAGGTATTACTGCCGCCTTAGCTGCCAACATGAAGACATTGGCTGTAGGTTCTGCCATCACAGATAAAAGAGCAGATTTAGCTGCTGCGGACATGTCTATGATTACAGTTGATCAAATGTTGAGTTTATAATTTTCTCATTAATACACATATTAACCTTAAAAATTAAATTATGAAAAAACAAAAGCCGAATCTTACGTTTTGGCAGCTGTGGAATCTTAGCTTTGGGTACATTGGTATTCAACTAGGGTATTCGTTGCAAGGACAAATGAGTGGTATCTTTTCTAATTTGGCCACACTCGATGGTTTGAAATCATTTGACCAGTATTTGCCGATACTTTGGATTGGAGGTCCATTGGCAGGTATTATTGTACAACCTGTTATCGGATTGATGGGTGATAGAACCTGGACTAAACTTGGACGTCGTATTCCATTCTTATTGGCGGGTGGTATTCTTGCAGCTTTGATGATGGTATTGATTGTAAACTCAAAATCATTGGCAGGTACGCTTATGCCGGCAGTTCTGTTGGCAGCTATAATGTTCCTGTTCATGGATTGCGCGTTTAATTTGAGTATGCAGCCATTGCGTGCGCTTATGGGCGACATGGTAAATGATGAACAACGCAACAAAGGTTTTGGTGTTCAAATGGTACTGTTGAACCTTGGTGCTATTGTTGGTTTTGCACTTCCTCTTATATTAACAAACATTATTGGAGCTCTCGGTTGGGAAAATACTAAAATCGGCGGTATCAATATTTCAATGTCATGGTCATTCTACATTGGTGGTGCTATTTTATTACTTAGTGTACTTTGGACTACTTTCCGTGTGAAAGAATATCCACCAAAAGAATTTGCCGAATACAATGGTTTGACAGAAGAAGATGCAAAGCAGAAAGAATCATTCTGGAAAATTTTGAAATCTACTCCTAAAGTAATGTTTCAATTGGCTGTTGTTCAGTTTTTTGTATGGATGGGCTTGTTCTGCATGTGGACTTATGGTTTGAATGGCGTTGCCCAAAATGTATTTGGATTGGAACGCGTAAATGGTACAATTGATACATCATTGGATGCATTTACACATGCACAAAACTGGTGGGGAATAGCTAATGCGGTATTGAGTGTTTGCGCGTTGGGCTTTTCATTTTTATGGCCTATGTTGGCAAATAAATTTGGCCGCAAACCGATATATTCTTTTGCGCTTATATTAGGAGCTATAGGTTTGAGTTCAATATCTTTGGTTCACGATCAATATTTGTTATTCTTTTCTATGGCGGGTATGGGTATTGCTACATCCGTATTAAACGGAATTCCGTTTGCTATTATTAGTGCAAGGGTTCCGGCTCAAAAAATGGGTGTTTACATGGGAATATTCAATCTATCTATTGTTATTCCGCAAATTGTTTTTGCACTTGGAGGCGGATTCCTTTTCAGCGCTATCGTTGGCGATACTGGTAGTAATGCTACAATGCTTGTTGTTTCTGGTGTATTACTTGTAATTGCAGCCATCGCGGTATTCTTTGTAAATGATAAGGAAGATGTAGCTACTCCTTCTTTTGTTAAGTTAGAAAAAGAAGAAGTAGAGTAACTAACTTTCACTAAAAATAAAATCCCGGTTAAATATACCGGGATTTTTTGTCTTAACCACTTAGTAGATTTAAGTCATGAAGTTTTTAAAGCTATAAAGTGTATAAAAAGTAATGAGAACCGCAGGATGATGATGTTACAAGACTTTATAACTTCATGAACATTACAAACTTTATAAACTTTATAAACTGAATATAGACCAATTTCCATTTTTTGTTATATATTTAAGGTCTTAACTATAAAAATAAAATATTTACGTATGAAAACAAAAATTATTTTATCGGCATTTTTATTTTCTTTGCTTGCCTTTTTTTCATGCAAACAAGAAATTAAAGTAGATGGTCCTGTTGCCGTGCAGAAAGAACAAACCAAGAAAATTTATGTACACATGATGACTTGGTTCTGGACAGATGTAGATAATATACATCCTGAAAAAGAAAGTAAAAATAATCCATGGTTCGGACACTGGACTATGGATACCAAGAACCCTGAAATTATTGATTCGGTTACAGGACAACGTCAAATAGCAACACATTATTATCCATTGACAGGCCCTTATGCTTCAAGAGATAAAAATATTATTGAGTACCAATTGTTATTAATGAAACTTGCAGGTATTGATGGTATTATTTTTAACTATTCTACATTGAATCCGGCCTGGGATTTCCCGAAGTTGATCGAAGCTACCGATTCTATTGCTAAAATGACACAAAGAGTAGGGCTGGAGTTTGCCATTATGTACGAAGACCAACATGTAAGAGATGCCGCTAATCGTAAAGAATTGAATATGGATTCAATGAGCAGGGCAAAAGAAGACATGAAGTATATTAAAGAACGCTATTTTTTAGAACCAAATTATATCAAGGTAGATGGTCGTCCGGTGTTGCTTGATTTCGGTCCTCAATATTTCACTACAGAAGAACAATGGACAGAAATTTTCTCTGTATTCGGAGAAGAACAGCCAGCTTTTTATGCGTTGAATTACCATGGTGCTCGTGCGGGTAAAAATCTTTATGGCGAATATGCCTGGATCTGGAAAGATTATCTGGATGGATTGCGTCATTTTTATAATACATACGAATTTGCAGGAGATAAAATGGGCGTAGCTTATCCCGGATTTGTAGATTTCTACAAAGATGGCGGCTGGGGTGATGGCATTGGTTGGACTATTCCTCACAGAGGCGATTCAACTTTTGTAGAAACATTACAATTGGCATTAAGCAGCCAGGTAAATATGATTCAGTTGGCTACCTGGAACGATTATGGTGAAGGTACTATGATTGAACCGACTAAAGAATTCGGTTATTCTTTCTTAACAGCCTTGCAGCGCGAATTGAAAGTAAAAGATCTTTCTCAAAAAGATTTGGAACTGGTATTTGATTTTTATCAGGCAAGATTGAAAAATGCAGGAAATGCAGAAGCGCAACAAAAACTGGATAAAGCTTTTGACTTAATGACCGCATTACGAATGGATGAAGCTAGAAAAATTATAGATAAACTGAAATAATTAATCTCAGTTTTCTAACAATAAAAGAGATTGTTTGAGAATATTTCGGACAATCTCTTTTTGGTAGTATAGACTTTTTCTATATAGATGGCAAAAATATTATTGTAATATGTATATTTGTGTTCAATTTGTTTATTCATGAATATTTATTCTCTTTTAAAATTAAATCGTTTTATAAAAAATCCGGCTTTAAAAGCTTTTGGCATATGGATGCTTCATGTATTCAACAGACGGTATCTGGTTGTTTTTTTTGATCCGGTGTTGGCTTGCAATTTACGCTGCAAAATGTGTTATTTCAGCAATGAAGAAAAAAGAAAAACCTTTAAAGGCTATTTTGAAGAAAAAGATTTAAAAAGAATAGCCGAGGTTGTATTTCCACATACCTTAAAGTTGCAGATTGGTTGTGGTGCAGAACCTAGTCTTTTTAAATATAACAAAGAGGTAATTCGTTTAGCAAAACAATATGGTATAAGTTATATTTCATTTACTACCAATGCAAATTTGCTTTCTTTCGAAGAAATAGATGGTATGCTCGAAACAGGATTAAATGAATTTACCATAAGCATGCACGGGGTTAAAAAAGATACATATGAATGTCTGATGCAAGGAGCATCATATGATAAATTCAGGGATGTGTTGAAATATATTTCGGATGCCGGACAATCTTTCCCGGATTTTAAATTAAGGATAAATTATACCGTTAACGAACAAAACATACAGGAATTACCGGAATTTTTCAATGTTTTTAATGAGGTAAAAATTGACATTCTGCAAGTGAGACCTATACAGGATATGGAAGGTGAAATTCAATTTATTGGAGATAAACTTTCTTTTAACAAAACGTTTAATGAAATAACCCTCAATATGAAAGAAGAATGCGCCGCCCGTGATATCACTTATATTGCCCCGTTGCATTTGGATGATAACCCCGAAGAAAATAAAACCAGCAGTATTATAGATGCCGCTTATTGCTATATTTCCCCGAAATACTTCTGGCAGGATGATATGGATTGGCAGAATGAAACATTCCGTCAATATTCAAAACGTACCAAATATACCTGCCTTTTGTTCAAGGATATTTTTTCCAAAAAGAAGTATACTTCAGGAAAATTGAACTATGATATAAATTGAGTTATTGCTTTATTTTTTTTCTGAACAATCTTTCTGCCAATTTTACCAATTCCATAATCGGAAGCGGAGCTATAGACAGTACAGCTACCCACATCCATTGCATATGGCTTAATGACGTTACATGGAAAATATCATGCAGCGCCGGAATCTCCAGCACGGTAAACATTAATCCTAATACAACCGCTAAAGCGCCCCATAAGTATTTATTGTTAAACATGCCTTTGAAAGCGGAATATTGGGTGGAACGTACATTGAGCACATGTGTAATCTGGCATAATGCCAATACCGCGAAAGTCATGGTTTGTGCCACTTCAATGTTGGCCTGGAGCCCGATGTGGTATGCAGCTAAAGATAATCCTCCAATCATTCCTCCTTGCAATAATATGCGCGTAGCAAATGCCTTATTCATAATACCTTGTTTGCTGTCTATCGGTTTACGCTTCATAACATCCGGTGCGGCAGGATCCACACTCAATGCTAATGCCGGTAAGCTGTCGGTTACCAAATTTATCCACAAAATATGAATCGGAAGCAGCGGTACCGACCAGTTGGCCATTACAGCAATGAAAAGCACCAGTATTTCACCAATATTGGTCGAAAGCATGAATTGAATCGCTTTTAAAATATTGTCGTATATACGCCGGCCTTCTTCTACTGCCGATACGATGGTGGCAAAATTATCGTCTGTTAGAATTACATCCGCGGCGCCTTTAGAAACATCCGTTCCCGTAATACCCATGGCTACGCCGATATCGGCCAACTTTAAAGCGGGAGCATCATTCACGCCGTCGCCTGTCATGGCAACCACTTCACCACGCTCCTGAAAAGCTTTAACAATCCGAACCTTATGTTCTGGAGATACCCGTGCGTATACCGATATGGAGTCAATATTACGACGCAATTCTTCATTCGACATCTTTTCGACTTCCAGTCCGCTAAGAGCCATATCTTCTTTATTTTTAATCCCCAACGATTCGGCGATGGCTATGGCCGTTATCTTGTGGTCGCCCGTAATCATAACCGGCTTTATGCCTGCAGCCCGGCATTCCTGTACCGCTATTTTTACCTCTTCCCGTGGTGGATCTATCATGCCCATCAAGCCGATAAATACAAGGTCTTTTTCGAGTATAGCAGGTTCAATGGAGTCGGGTAGAGAACTTATTTCTTTCATCCCTACGGCCAGGACACGCAATGCTTTTTCGGCCATGGCAATATTTGCTCTGGTTATTCTTTGCCGGTCATATTCGTTTAATTCCCGAACCAGTCCGTTTTCAATAATACTGCTACAGCAACTTAGTAATTCATCTAATCCTCCTTTTGTGGAAACGAGAAACTTACCATGATCATTATTTACAGTAGTCATCAATTTTCGTTCCGAATCAAAAGGAATTTCGGCAATCCTGGGAGTTACCTTTTCCACTTCGTTTTTATTCAATCCTAATTTTAAGCCAAGGTCAATCATGGCGGTTTCGGTCGGATCACCTGTTGTTTTCCATACATCATTCTCAAGGCTAATTTTTCCATCGTTAGCCAATATAGATCTGCAAAGTAATAAAGTTTGCGAATCGGATAATGTTTCTATGTCTGAAACACTTTCTGTTTCTCCGTCTACATATAACCTGATAACGGTCATCCGGTTTTGGGTAAGGGTACCCGTTTTATCCGAGCAAATTACCTGTGTGCTACCTAATGTTTCAACTGCAGGTAAAGTGCGGATAATTGCATTTTTCTTAACCAACCGTTGAACGCCAATAGCCAATACGATGGTCGATACCGCAGGTAATCCTTCGGGAATAGCGGCAGCGGCTAAGCTCACAGCTGTCATAAACATTTGCATAACATTGTGGCTATATATTGTTCCTACAATGAAAATAATGCTACAGATGATAATGGCAGCTATTCCCAATGTTTTGCCAAGTTTATCCAGCTTTATTTGCAACGGTGTTTTGGTGTCTGGAACAGATTGTATCATCGAAGCTATTTTCCCTACTTCCGATTTCATTCCCGTAGCAGTAACAATTCCTTTTCCACGTCCATAACTAACGCTGGTAGAAGCATATGCCATATTATCGCGGTCGGCAAGAGCTACATCTCCTTCAATAGGTTTTGCTACTTTTTCTTCGGGAACCGATTCTCCGGTTAAAGCCGCTTCTTGTATTTTTAAATTGACGGATTCTATCAGTCTCAAGTCTGCCGGAACAGAATCTCCTGTTTCCAGTATCACTATATCGCCAACTACCAATTCCCTTGATTCTATGGTGTAAATTTGGCCGTTGCGTATTACTTTACAATGCGGGGAAGATAGTTTTTCCAACGCTGCCAGTGATTCTTCCGCTTTGGCTTCCTGAATAACCCCGATAATAGCATTTAATAAAACAATGGCTAAAATGATGATGGCATCGGTAAATCCTTCTCCTTCCAAATACCCGACAATACCTGATATAATAGCTGCAGCAAGCAGTACCAGTATCATAAAACTTTTAAACTGATTCAGAAATTTTTCGAAAAGGGTTTGTTTTTTCTTTTTTTCGAATTCATTGTAGCCTTCTTTTTGCAGACGTTCCGAAACGTCTTTGTTTTTTAATCCGGACTCAATACTGGTATTAAAGTATTTTTCAACTTCTTCGATGGTTAAGTTGTAAAAGTTGTCTTTATTCATTATGGTTATAGGTTATTGTATTTAATATTTAAAAATATACTACTAATTGCCCCGTGAGGGGGCTAAATATAAATAACCCCATACAAACGGAGTTTAGTGCGGAGTGAATAATCACCCTCTATATCCGGCCCCTGCGGGGGGCGAACAATATTTCTGTTGTACAACCCCTAACAGGGTTCTAAACCCTGTTAGGGGACTATTACCTTTTGTATATGATTACCTACGCGCACTATATAAATACCTGCTGTGGGTACGGGTATCTCACAAACGGGGCGTGCTCCGTCTCTACCGGCTATGAATTCCCCTGTGGTGTTGTGAATGTTTATTTTTCCATCTGCATTTTCTACTATAATAGTATGGGGACGGGTATAGATTTTTATTTCTTTGTTACCGATGTTTGTTAAAGATGTTACCGGAGAATCTGCTTTTACACATCGAACAGACATACCAAACCCCATAGAGAAAATGTCGACATTACCTCTATAGACATTACTGAATGCCAAACTGTAACCGGAACCACCTACTTCCGAGCTACTCCAGTAGTAACCGCTCTCGCCAACATATTCCAGTACGCTTGTATTTAATCCGGCGGCAGGTAGAAAAATGCTTTCCCCGCTTACTGCATCAGTATATGTATAGCCTTTTTTAGTGTTATCCCATATCCTAATTACATTGGAGTCATCAAGCAAAGTTTGAAGTTCTTCCTTTGTAGGAATACGCCAGCCTACGGGATGAATACTTT
>JAVBUB010000142.1:0-5925 GCA_031555675.1 Paludibacteraceae bacterium
GTCAAATAAAAAATTATGAAAATATTATTGATTGTTCTGGGAGTAGCCCTTATTTTTCTATTGGCATACCGGTGGTATGGACGGTTTTTGGCCAAGAAGGTATTCGAACTTGACGATAGTAAAACTACTCCCGCAGTAGAAATAAACGACGGTCAAGATTTTGTTCCGGCCAAGAAAGGGATGTTACTAAGTCAACATTTTTCGGCTATTGCGGCTGCAGGACCAATCAACGGTCCTATCCTAGCCGCTACCATGTTCGGTTGGCTTCCTGCCATGATATGGGTGGTGATTGGATCTATTTTCGTAGGAGGAGTACATGATATGGGATCGCTTATTATCTCTGTCAGGATGAAGGCTCGGTCTATAACCGAAGTGATCCGCCAACAGGTTTCACAGCGGGCATGGTTGCTGTTTATGATTTTTATATGGATAGCCATTGTATACATAATAGTCGCTTTTACAGATATTACAGCTGGAGCTTTTGTCGGAAATGTAACGTTGGAGTCGGGCGAAGTAGTTGCAGGTGGAGCTATCGCATCTTCTTCGATTATGTATTTGATTCTGCCCATGATTATGGGTGTATTAATACGATATACCAACATTAAAGAGAACTGGGCCGTTTTACTTTTTCTTCCATTGGTAGGATTAGCCATTTGGGGTGGTAAATTTTTTCCGATAGATCTTCCGTTTGATGTTCTTACAGACCAAAAAATTTGGGGATTACTGATTTTGGGTTATTGCTTTGTAGCGGCTACCATGCCTATGTGGCTTTTGCTGCAACCTCGTGGCGCGCTGGGAGGATATTTCTTATACATAGCATTGTTTGTTTCGGCTGTAGGTTTGATATTCGGAGGGTTTGACCTGGAGTTTCCGGCATTTCTCAATTTGGATGTCGACCATGGTGTGGGTAGCAGTAGTTTCTGGTTTCCCATGTTTCCGATCTTGTTTATTACTATTGCCTGCGGTGCTTGTTCGGGATTTCACTCCTTGATTTCATCCGGAACAACCAGTAAGCAATTATATAAAGAAAGTGATGCCAAACCTATTGGTTATGGTACCATGTTGCTTGAAGGGATGGTAGCGGTAATAGCTATTGCTTGCGTAATGATACTTCCTGCCAACTCGGAAATGGCAGGTAAAGCTCCTAATTTCATCTATGCCTGCGGTATCGGTGAATTTATGAAATTGCTCGGTATACCCGCGGTTTATGGCATCAGCTTCGGGTTAATGGCATTCACTACATTTGTATATGATACTTTGGATGTTTGCACTCGCCTGGGCCGGTATATTATAGAAGAAATAACGGGTTGGACGGATTGGAGGGGGAAAATCCTGGGTACTTTATTAACAGCAGGAGCGCCTTTGTTTTTCTTGTTTCAAACATTCACCAATTCGGCAGGAGTAGTTGTGCCCTCATGGAAAATATTCTGGAATACTTTCGGGGCATCAAACCAATTATTAGCAGCTTTGGCCTTGGTGGGTATTACCATTTTTCTATTTAATACACGCCGTGGACGTAAGTACTGGCTGGTATCGTTTATTCCTGCCGTTTTGATGTTTATCACATCCATTTGGGCGCTGGTCCTTAGTGTTTACGAAGGATGGGCATTACGTATAGGACATCCGGCGGTGCCTTATGTATCTTGCGTGCTGATACTTTTATCGTTATTAGTGGTTATAGAATCTATAATGGTGGTTGCCAAAAACAGAAAAAAGGTTTTGGCGGAAGAAAAGATTATAGTGGATTAATTTTGATTCTCTGTGCAATGAAAATACATTGCACAGAGAGTCCGCGGAAAAATTCACAGAGGACTACAGAGTCCATAAATCAGAATTTAGATTACTCTAAAACTTTATTTGGAGAATTTATCGGTTCTATATGCCCATCATCTTTTACATGGTAAAAATATTCATACCATGCTTCTTTCCCATCATCTTCAAAATCCTTAGAACTGAAAACTAAACTTTCACATACCATTTTTATAGTATCGCCCAAAAAGTAGCTTTTTACATCTGAAGTAGCCTTATAGACATTCCTGATAGAATCATACTCTACATCACTATTGTTCGGGTCAAGAAAATACGACACGGGCAAAGAGTCAATGTATTTCCCATTTTTATCGACACTCACAATAAACTGCTGGTTCATAAAGTCTTCGCACTGCATGATCAGCAACAAATAATATTGATCTGTTGTTTTTTGCAAAGATACCGCCCTATAGTGCAAGACATTTTCCATAGCATATTGAGCCCCATAGCGATCTGTCCACGATTGTTCCTGTAAAGGAGTAAGTATTTTAAATCTTTTCATGATAGTAGTATCATACCTATCAAGGGTTTCTTTAACGTTTTTCAGTAAAAAATCGTTGGGGTCCGGAATAATACATGAACTATCACTTGCTACAACAATATCACGATTATTTTCTACAGATACTTGTATCGGACGATTTGTTTTTGCTCCACAGGAGAATAAGGATAGGATTAAAATAAAAAGAATAAGTTTTTGCATACTATTAAAATTATAGTAGTGATTTTAATTTATTTGTATTTGTATGGGTTCTATCCTAAAATTGATATTTGTTTTATCGAAATAGTGACTCAAATCACGACTCAATAGACAGGTTTAAATATAGTAAATTTCCATAAAAGGAGCAAATTCTTTATCTTCTTTTTATAATCTAATCATATGCATATAAACGAATTCATAATCCCCTTATAACTACGTCCGATAGGAATACGGTGCTTATTTATTTTTATACAATTAAATATCAATCCGGTAATATAATTCACATTGACAATATATGAACGGTGTGTACGGCATAAATAAGGGCAATTGAGTTTTTCTTCTATTTTCCCAAGCGTCATGGATGAAACGAATATTTCGTTACTGTTGTGCAAAAAAATTTCAGTATAATTGCCATCTGCTTTCATAAATAAAATATTGTGAAATGGTATCAAAACCAAATCTGAATCTTTTCGCAGAAATAATCCTTCTACGAGTGGAAATTGAATATCTTTTATTTTTTCTATCCTGTGTTTTTTCATAAATATGATTCGTAAAAAATGCAGGGCCCCGTAAACCGACATCAATATTAAGGTTAATAAATGAGGTTATTAGTAAAAAATTATGATTGTGGCCAATAACATGGCTCCCATAATGATTGCCCAGAAATATCGTTTCAAAAATAAATCTGCAAATCTATAGTATTGTTTTACAGCCATATTTTCTATATTGAAAGATGTTACCGTCATTAACAGAAGCAATAAGTATGTAAAGAAATAACAATATTCGAGATACATGATATTTTCGGAAAGTATGCTTTCACGCAGGTTGATGTGGTCGAACACCAACACAAAAAATAAACTAGAACAGCCGATTACGTTATTAAACGCATCATTTTCTTCCCTTACAAACAAGATGGTAAAAAGGAGTACCAGTACTACTAATAAAGGAATGATTTTACAGATCAGTATATCTATAAATTTCCTTGATATGGTAATATTAAACATCAGTTCCGGAAAACGGTTAATTCCATACATGTCAAAATTCCCAAAATTGCATAGGTATGATTCGAATTTATAGGAATAAAATGAATTTTGCACTTTCCATCCATTGATTTTGAAATTGTTATCCAAACCGGGACACACATCAGGATATAATTGTTTGTAACCATCCAGATCAGGCGTCAGTATGCTGTTGTCGTCGAGATTTACAGACCATATGGGCAGCACTATTTCATTTTTACCGAAGGGATATAATGAATATGACAAGTGTTGGTTTATTTCGATATCAAAATTCCATCGATATAATAAGGCCGGATACCCTTCAAGGATAATTTCAAGACTGTCTATGGGTGTATTATCTATTTCTTCGGCGCCAGGAAAACAGCAACCTTTCTTACCTTGCATACAATAATTGTATTTATTGAGCATATCGACAGGATACTCAATATCCGGCAGCAGGTATTTTTGCCAATACATGCCAGCAACTTGTATCTCATAAGAGCTTAGGAATTTTAAACTGTAAATGTAAAATCCCGTAGGTATTATTTTCAAGGGATCTTCGCATGTTTGCCGGGTTTCTACGCTATAGTTTGACACAAATGTCTCAAGGCTTTTTATATCTGTAATTTTGGCGGGATCCCATTTACCGGATATATCTCTTTTATTGAGAAATGTATCTGATTGTGAACTTGTTTCAATCCTTTCAATGTTATGCTCCTTGTTTTGCATCTGAGAGTCAGGAAAGCGGTTGTATATATTGATAACACAGACTAAAGCAGCCAGAAAAAGGAAAGGATAAAAGAGGTAGAAATAGCTGGAACCTTTTATAGCCGGATATCTGTTTCGAAGCCAAATACTGAGAAACAGTATAATAATTGTAAATGACACGAGCAGATGAATAGAACTTCTCCTCATTGTTTTGCGATAAATGCCCGACTCCAGCGAATTTCCATCATAGATAGAAAGCCCCAGGAACCAATTTGACTGTGGCAAATAAGCAAAGGCTTCATTACAGTCTTTTCCGGTTACAGTATTTATGTGTTTAAAATCTTGGTTGAATATATTACCGGATTGAATTTCTTCTTCTATTTTCACCAGGACCGGATCGTTAAATTCGCGTCCCAAATCGCCTAAAGAACGTGTTTCATCAAGTGGATGGGCTATAAAATAAGTAGCAGAATCCATTATATAGGGAAGTCCGTAACGGCTCAGGCCGAGTTTCAGCAGATATTGATACAAATCGGACATTGTATAGATGAAGGTTATCATTCCATGTTCGTCGTTTTTCAAGCTAAACGGATAGCAAAACGCGACAATCCGTGTTCCGGAAATGCTATCGAAAACTGTTCCCGACCAATATGGCGTATCTTTATAACATATCTTTCCATACCATTGTTCATAAGCCGAACCCGAAAAATTGTGTATTTTGATAAGATGCTCCTCATTATTTTCATTCGTCAACAATAAGGCATGGGTAGTATTATGTTTATCTTCAAAAATAACCGATAATCCGCAAGTTAAAAGAGGGCTTTCGTACTTTTCCATGATCTTGGCCAGTGTTTTTTCATCTAACGCAGATAAAGCTGAGATCTCGTTTGACATATTTTCCGAGAGCATATATGCTTGTGCAAACACACTGTCTATTGTTATGGCTGCTTCTTTTAACTTTTCGCGGGCCACTTTTTCGAAATCGAGTTGATGGGCTTTATATATAAAACCCGCGTCACCTGCTCCCCAAAGCAGAACTATAGCGATCAGAATAACAAAAACAACATTAAAATAAGAAATATGTTTTAGAAATATTCTCATAAATTTTTCAATGATTAAAATTTCGGATATCGGGCTTTATTATTTTGGGGTTTGGTTTATGTCCGGCAAAGAGTATGTCTCCTTTACCCCATCATGCTTAATCTCCATTTATAGTAAAACTTATCCCTGCTATCCAATGCAGGCAATCAAAAGCGGGATTATATATGAATGATAATTGAGCGAATGTACTAAACCTGTTGTTGTAAAACAGTTCTTTATATACAGACGCGCTTATATTGGTTACCGCAAATGCTGAAACATCGAGTAACACGTTTTTCCATGGTGAGATTCCCAGCGTATATTCAAAATCCCAGTTATTGAAAGATGTAGAATAAGATGCTTCTACATAAGACGAGAAGCTAAGGGGTTTGTCGCCATAAACAATGCTGTTCCATTGAAATGAAAGTGGTATTTTGGCGAATGAATAGGAAAAGTTTGCCTCTAGAAAGTGATTGCGGGTATATTTATCTCCGGTGGTTCCACACCAGTAATCGGTCATTCCGACAGATAAATGGCGAAACGTATAGGAAAGGATAAAATCTATTTCTTTTTGTTCATTTTGCAGGTCTGTTGTTCCCCAAATCGTTACTTCTAGATTTTTATAACCAAGGG
>JAVBUB010000049.1:0-5369 GCA_031555675.1 Paludibacteraceae bacterium
AGCGTAGAAGCATCAGCTTCTTATTCAAGTAAAAAAGACTCCAAAGCTACACAGGATTCCAAGTATAGTGTGGAATATACCCTCGACATTGCCGTAAAAGCAGGTCAGGACAGTATGCCTGCCGGATTGGCCCGTGTGTTGGATATCTTGAACAACTCGGTATCTGTTAGCGAACCTAAGGGTCAATTGGGAGCTACGATCAGCGAAGATGAAAATGGTAAGCTTCATTTGGTAGCCACTTATATGGATGGCGATGGAATTTTCCAACCAGACCGGATTGAAGTGGATGGTAAGAAAGGACGTGTTTCTGAAGATGGCCGCAACGCTATTTTTGACTTGGACGATAATGCTCCGGCCGAAGTAGAAGTAAAAGCAGGAGAAAGCCTGTCTCGCAAAGTGAGCAACCCTAAAAAATAACAGGGTAATCCGTAAAGAAAAATAAACTAACCATCCTCACACCCTCAGGTCTCAGAAACTTGAGGGTGTGTTTAACCCCGATAAAATTATGTCCAGATTGAAAAATATTGTGGGAAACATCCTCAATGAGTTTACCCAGGCGCAACATGCGGCCAATTTATACGCGGCGCGGTTGGGACGGGAGTATGCGGAAAACGACCTGTTGCGTTACTTCATGATTCCGAACGCCTATGCCGATGCGCTGACTTTTTCTTTGAAATTTGCCGTGGAGTCGGCCAATCAAACCGAAACAGTAAAAGAGATAAATTATCATAAACTGATGCTCTTTTTCTCGCAATTGGCCCTATCGGTTTCGGAAACGACTATTACAACTGCTTTGTATGCAGCAGATGGTTTTGCCGCAAAAGACAAAGAATCATACCGCAGGTTCAAAGAAAAAGAAAAGACCATGCGTAACGATTTCCGGGAATTTCTATCGAAGAAATTGAGGGTAGCGTTTCTCAAAAAAGGCATTAACGAAATAGATGAAGATGGATTTATTGCCTGCGAAAAAATATTTGAGATAGCCATGGAAGTGATTAACGAAGAGTTCTTTTCGCATCCCGAACTCGATTTTTCAGCCAAAAGGAATCAGGAAATTTCGGAAGAAATAAAAGAATCGTGCAGCTCTTATGTAGAAACGCTTATTCAACATTCCTGCAAAGAAGTGAACCTGTTGGAGGAAAAAGAAAGTGAAATAATGGATATCGTACTCGATTCGGCTTCACTTTCTAAAGTATCTCCGGAAAGTATACAGCAAATAGATTTTAAAATTAACCTGCGGAATTATCAGATCAGCCCTTCCGAAACGGATGGTGAAGTGGTAGATTGTATTATTCCCGCTTCTATGTAATTTATGATGGATACAGCAAATACAAAGAAACAGAAACTGAATAGCCAGGTAATGCAGCTGCAGCAACTGATAGCGGCACCGCTTGTGGCTACCCTCGAGGCCGATGCCATGACCACGCAGAGTTATCTCTCTTTTCTACGTGAAGTGGCTTTCGAACCCAGTAAGGATAACCCGGGAGACTTGGGCAAGTTGCGGACGTTTGTTTTCCAGTATACTCAAAACGAAAACGGACAAAAAATAACCAAATCGGTTCAGGTACCTATTATTTCATTGGTTCCCATTCCGCTGCTGCAAATAAAAGAAGCAGTTTTCGACTTCGATATCAAAATACTCGATTCGGAAACAGAATCGGCCGAAGAATCTTTTTCTTTTGACGAAAATCAGCGGCAATCCAATGATAATATACCCAAGATGTCGATGCGCGCGGCCCTTACCCCACAAAGCGGAAAATCATCGTCGCAGAAAGAAAATAGCATGTCTGCCAATATGAAAGTGAAGGTTGTGATGCATCAGGCCGATATGCCGGCCGGACTTGGAAACTTATTATCCTTGTCTGCCAATAACTTTTCGGTAGAGAGCGTTCCGGAACCGGAAAAAGAACAGGATCAACCAAGACCATTTACAGATTAATCCATTTATAAAATAAATTATTATGAATTCAAAAACACAAAGACCCTCAGGGTTTAACTGTCCCGTTTGTAGTGGATTTATACCCGTTTCCATGGCACAGCTGATTGAAGCATCCGGTTTAGAATGTCCTTCGTGCGGATTGCATATCATGATCAACAAAGAGAATTCGGAAAAAGCCATACAAGCGTTGCAAAATGTGCAGAAAGCCGAAGATAATGTACAAAAAGCATCCACGTTTAAACGGTAAAATAAATTCCTATGGATACTTTACGAAAAGGACATGCCGGGAAAAAAGTGATGTATTTGCAGGAACTTTTGAAAAGTAAACAGTTACAAGTTGCTGTTGATGGCGTTTTTGGAACACAAACCTATCTGGCAGTTTGTAAATTTCAGCAAATGTCGGCATTGCCTTCCGATGGGGTGGTAGGAGCCAAAACATGGAATGCTTTACAGGGAAATAAAGACCTGCCTGTAGAGAGCAACAAGCCCGAATCTTATCAAGAAACAACAACTTCGGATCCGGCATTTATCAATTATGAGGAAGCTGCTCGTATACTGATTGTTGAAGAAACCGCCATCAGAGCCGTAAGCGAAATAGAATCGGGTGGGAGAGGAGGCTTTTTAAAAGATGGCCGTCCGCAGATACTTTTCGAAGGACACATTTTCTGGCGCGAATTGCAGAAAAGGAATATTGATCCGGTACAGTATGTAGCAGGCAATGAAGATATCCTTTTCTCCAAATGGAACAAGGACGCCTATAAAGGAGGAACCGCGGAATATGAACGATTGAACCGCGCTATCGCCATTCACGAAGAAGCCGCCTTATGTTCGGCGTCGTGGGGTATGTTTCAGATCATGGGATTTAATTACAGGCTTTGCGGCTACACTTCGGTGAGAGAATATGTGGATGCTATTAAATCTTCCCGCAATAACCATTTGATGTCTTTTATGCACTTTCTGAGAAATACCGGATTAGATACACCGATTCGTGAACTTGACTGGGCAAAGTTCGCCGAAAAGTATAACGGACCCGGATATAAGCAGAACCAATATGATAAAAAATTGGCGGATGCCTATAAAAAATTTGAAATGCAATAACCAATTATTAACAAAACTTTTAAAAATAAAATTACGTATGAAAACATTACGCAATATCAGAATCATAATCCTTGTATGCTTTTGCATGACAGGGTGGGGTGCTATGGCCCAAAATACTAACAAAACCGCTGTTTGTAATTATTTGCAAACCATAGTAAAAGAAGAAGTAGTAGCTCACACTAATCCGTCTAAGTCCGACGCAAGTATTCGCGTATTTTCTTCGAAGAGTAAAACGGATGCTTACCAAGATGCACAAAAACTATTTATAAGACTTACTGCCGGGAAAAAGGAAACCGAGAAAACAAGCCAAAGCCTGGTTTATGTCCTTCCCGATAACCTGGGAAAAATCACATTGCAGGAAATAAACAATGACGATTGCATTTTTATAGTGCTTCGCTTAGAAACTTCCTGCTCCCTGCCCGTGTCCGAAATTCAATATGTGCGGCTCAAATGCTTTTATGAGCAAAAATAAATAAGTCAGACCTCTCCCGCTCGATGCGCGGGAGAGGTGTAACTACTAATTTAAACTATTTGCACATGAAAAAATGGATATTCATCTTATTATTTTTCCCTTTATGCACGGCATATGCCCTCGAAGGAAACGATGATAATGTAACCCGCGATTTTTATGTAGAACTCTATAAAAAAGAAAACTATGTAAAAGATTTCAACCTGGTGTTTAAAACGGAATCGGATAAACGTGATTATAAGAAACTGCGCGAATATCTCAACCAGAAAAAAGAGATAGAAAGAATTCTTCAAATGGCTGGAGACGAATATTATTACGGGCTTTCTTTTAACAAGCAATATGCCGACGATTACATACAAAGTCTCGAAGACGAACTTAAAATTAGGGATCCCGAAGATAAAATGCTGCTGCGGCTTAATTCCATGATGCCCAATGTAAACTACCATGGTGAATATACGGTAGAGTATGTTTTGTCGGATATTTTGCCGGTGTTGAAAGACCGTTACAGGCAGGCCGAAGAACGCGATAGCTGTAATCAGGTCATATACATGCAGATTCAGAAAAATATAGAAGCCGTGAGGCAAGATGTTTTCCTGTGCGAAGAAGCCATTTATGCCTCTTTGGCTCCCGAATACAGGGAGCAGGATTTCCGCATTTGGATAAGCCTTACTTTTTCCGGATTGATAGCTACGCTGCTCTGTCTTTTTTTCTGGATTATTTACCGCCGTTCCGATGTGAGTCTTTCTAAAATGCTGCTCGGAGAAACGGGTTTGCAATTCATTACCGTATTCATCCTGATTATTGCCATTATCCTTTTCGGAATACTCAATGTGCTTGGAGGGAGTGAATTGGCCGCCATCCTGTCCGGAATTTCGGGCTACATACTGGGTAAAGGAGGAAATCAGGCAGCATCCGATGCAGTAAAGCCTACGGAAAATAATACAAAAATACCGCGGGAACAACACTTGGAACCAATTTTATCTTCTCTCGAACCGGAGAAGGAAATGGAGAAACGAGAAGAACAAGAACCCGAAGAAACATATGAAAAATATTTTCCGGGAGGAAATGCGTAGCCATTAAAAAGAAAGGAGGACCGGAATATGAAATAAAGGAATAATTGACAGCTAAAGGAGTAATGCGAAAATCCATAAAACAGAGTAGCGCGGTAATTTATTCTGCCGGAAAAGAATAAGAAAATTTAAATTTTAAAAACATGAGATTATACAGAGGAGTAAGAAACGACGTAGAAATGAATAATATTTTAACCAATGGATCAGCCGGAGGACGTCCCGTAAATGCAGCGGCAGCAAAACCCACAGTAGATCAGACCAAAGCGCAGAAAGGTACTTCCGGAGAATGCTATCCATTGACTAAAGGTCAAGTTATTACAATTCCAGAGTTTGTGGAATATACTACCGATATTAATATTGCCAAACAATTTGGAGTACATAGAGGTGGAGTGGTTCAAATAGAAATTGAAGATCGCTATGTTCTTGTTTTAGCTCATGATCCACTCGAAAGTGGTTGTTTCATAAGAAGTGAAGCACCTGTGGTAAGAGCAGCCAGAATATAGTTTGTAGTAATAAAATTTATAAAAATACGACTTGCTATAACTGCTTATTTGTTTGGGATGCAATGTAAAAATATTGCATCCCAAATATAAAAACCATTGATACTCCTATATCAATCGAAGAATTTCATTCTAAAAAATAAACAAATGAAAATAATTCTACATATTTTACTCTTCCTGTTAGGAGGAAGTTTATCTACATTGCACGCTCAGGAATCCGGTTTTGCCATGCAAGCCCAAACCGGTATTGTATCCCAGAATATATGGCGCGGTTGTTATCAATCCGGCATAAG
>JAVBUB010000219.1:0-3599 GCA_031555675.1 Paludibacteraceae bacterium
AACAACGCGTATCGTTCATCCTGACCCAATAATTCTTCTATGGTACTGGCATTGCAACCAATCCAATAATCGGCATTCCGGAATTCTTTCAACACCATTTCGAAACTCAATGGTAAACTGGTTTGCGTAGTATCGTTTTTATAAAAATAATTGCTTCCGGCATCGGCAAACAAATGTCCGATATAACTTTTTCCACCCGACATATACCAGGTTCCTTTAAAATTAGAACCGGATAAAATAGTCGGTTTAGCTTCAACTTGCTGCGCAATGTTCCGGGCATTATGATAATCTTTTTCTATTACCGAAAAAATACTGTCGGCTACTTTTTCCTTGTCATAAAACACCGCCACGAATTTGATCCATTCCGCACGTCCCAGCAATGATATTTCCGTCCATTCATTATTGTAAATTACCGGGATACCAGCCTGTATAATTCTCTTTTCTTTTTCGTTGAATTGGTCAATACCGCTTACCATTACAGCATTGGGATGAAGAAACAGTACCTGCTCAAAATTCAGGTTAAAGGCATCGCCCATGTTCATAATTTTTCCATCTTTATAATTATTTACAATAGATTGATTGTAAACCAGCTCGGGAGAGCAAATACCGGTAATGCTATTAGATTCGTTTAATAATTGTAAAAACTCAAAATGAGTACAGGAAGCAACGCCCAGCGATTTCAAGGGTACAAGTATTTTCTGGCCATCCTGCGGCACTTCTGTTTTATCATTGTCGACAAGATAATACCGTTCCATGATCTCATTTTTAATCCAAGGGCTTTTAACTATTACTTCCGTATAGTTGGGACGACGGTTAATTTCAAAACCTTGTGCATAAGCAGGATGGTATGAAACCTCAGATTTTGAAGTTTCTTTATTTCCTTTTGTTGTACAAGACAAGAATAAACAGGTAATAAAAACAAGGGTAATATATCTGAACAAATTCATTTTTATAATTTACCTACAAAGATATAACATTAAATAAACCTGTAAAATAGTTATAAAGTTTTTAAAGTTCATAACCATCTTAAGCAGTAGGTTCTTGTTCAAAATATTCGGCCAGTTCTCTTTTACCGGTTTCTATGCCATAATGTTCGTCGTGCTGGCTTAAATCCAAGCCTATTTTTTCACTTTCTTCGGAAACCCTCATGGGAATCATTTTATTGGTAAGCCAATATAACCCATAAGATACAACAAAAGTATATACACAAACAACCGCAACAGCGAACACATGATGCAGAAAGCTCTCCATATGAGTAAGCCCAGATGCTTCATCATAAACAAAAATACCAGTCATAATACTACCCACAATCCCTCCTATTCCATGGGTAGGAAACACATCAAGCGCGTCGTCAAAAGACGATTGAGAATTTCGCCAGCTAACAGCCAGGTTACAAACAATAGTCGTTACAAAAGCGATAAAAATACTTTCGCCTACCGTAACCCAACCTGCCGAAGGCGTAATGGCTACAAGACCTACCACCGCGCCAATGGCTGCTCCCATAGCCGAAGGTTTCCGTCCCCGGAGGCAATCAAACACCACCCAGGTAATCATAGCCGTGGCCGAAGCTGTATTGGTATTTAAAAACGCTTTAACCGCAATTCCATCTGCCGCCAACGAAGACCCTGCATTAAATCCGAACCATCCCAACCAAAGCATGGCAGCGCCAAGAAGAACAAATGGAACATTTGCCGGACGATGCTCTCCCATCTCTTTTCGTTTACCCAAAAATATGGCTCCAGCCAGGGCGGCCACTCCCGAAGAAGCATGTATAACAATACCTCCGGCAAAATCTTTCACATGCATCATACTTAAAAAACCATCGGGATGCCAGGTCCAGTGCGCCAAAGGACAATATACAAAAATGCAAAACAACATCATAAAAAGCAGATAGGAAGAAAACCTTACACGCTCGGCAAAAGAACCGGTAATCAGCGCCGGCGCTATAATGGCAAACTTCATCTGAAACAAGGCATACAAAGCCAATGGAATAGTTAACCCAAGCGCCATGGATAATTCATTGTCAACTCCGCCGCCCACATGGTTAAACATAAAAAATGTAGAAGGATTGCCTAAAAAATGTCCCATATCTTCTCCAAATGCCAGACTAAAACCGAAAAGAACCCAGATAATACTGATAACCCCCATGGCAATAAAACTTTGTAGCATAGTAGATATCACGTTTTTGGCGCGTACCATTCCTCCATAAAAGAAAGATAAACCGGGAGTCATCATCAGCACAAAAATAGTAGCCGTAATCATCCATGCCACATTTGCCGGATTTACGTTTTCTCCCAGCTTGAAATTGGTATTTCTTTCAGATACAAATAAACCCAAAATACTTATGAATAATAGCATTGTAAACAAAATAATCCATCTCTTCTTTATTGAGTCTACATATGATCTTATAGTTTTCATCTGATTCTTTTTATATTTTGACAAAACAAAACTACATAACAAACACAAACAAATGAGTAAATTTTATTTTTTAATCAAATAAAATTATAATAAATTTCAATTTGACATTAAATTGTCATTTAAAAAATCAATTTGAAATAAAAATACACAAAATAAAATATTCAGTTAAATTCAGCAAAAATATCAAAAATAACATCATAATTTTATTTTAATTTCAAAATGATTATATATTTTATAAAATACTTTCTTTTTATTTACACAAAAATTCATTGAAGATACAAATACCAATAATTGACATACCTAGTAATCTTCAATATTGTTTTACTTACCAAGAAGTCACATTTTTACTTGGTTTTTCTTTAAAAAAGTATTATCTTTGTATGTTAAATTGATTTTGCCGTAATAAATTCATGTAATGAAAATAATAGCTGTAGGCTGGAATTACATCGAACACAATAAAGAAATGGACCGTTTGGATTTACCCGCGGAACCTGTTATTTTTATGAAACCCGATTCGGCCCTGTTAAAAAGCAATAAACCGTTTTTTTTACCCGATTTTTCATCCGAAGTTCATTATGAAACTGAAATAACTATCAGGATAAACCGATTGGGAAAAAATATCTCCGAAAAGTTTGCATCCCGCTATTACAACGAGGTTGGCGTTGGTATCGACTTTACGGCACGGGATTTGCAGAGAAAACAAAGAGAGGCCGGCAATCCGTGGGAAATCAGCAAGGCTTTCGATAACTCGGCTGCCATCAGCGAATTTTTACCCATTGAGGAGTTCGGCAACATCAACAACCTGAATTTTCATTTAGACATCAACGGTAAAACTGTACAAACAGGCAATACACAATACCAAATATTCAACATTGATAAAATAATAGCTTATGTCAGCCGGTTTTTTACACTGAAAATAGGTGATATTATTTTTACCGGTACTCCTGCAGGCGTCGGCCCTGTTGCTATCGACGACCATTTGGAAGCATATATTGAAGACAAAAAAATGATGAATTTCTTTGTCAGGTAAAATAAAAAAAAATATTAATCGTTTATTCAAAGATATCTGAGCATCAAACTGACCTGATTGTACATAATTTTTAGTTGAAAAAACATAAAAACAACCATATGAAACGAGCATTTACATTAATGCAAATCACAGATAATGAAAATGCGAGTTT
>JAVBUB010000228.1:0-3934 GCA_031555675.1 Paludibacteraceae bacterium
TGTGCTGGCAATAGCAAGCATTATTGTACCATACAATGTTTCAGCACAATACGCAGGAGGAAACGGCAGTGTAAACAACCCTTACCTGATTGCTACCACAACTCAGCTTCAATATATGTCGACCTGTATAAACAGTGGCTATGACAATACGTCTTACTTTATACTTACAGATAATATCAACCTCGCCGGAATTAATCTTATCTCCATAGGAACGGCCGCAAATTCTTTCCGTGGAAGTTTTTCAGGCAATAATTACACCATTGAGAATCTTACCATTAATAGAACGGAAAATTATGCCGGCCTATTCGGACAAGTTCAAAATGCCATCATTGAAAATGTAACGCTTAAAACTGTAAATATACATGGAGCATCCTATGTAGGAGGTTTAATAGGATATGATGTTTCTACAACCGGAAATAAGACAACAATCAATAATTGCCATATAACCGGAGGCAGCATAACAGGTACCGGAAATAATGTTGGCGGTTTAATAGGAGCATCTTATCCGGGTGGAACTTCTCCCTGGAATTATGGTGGAGAAAGCGATATCAATAATTGCAGTACTGATGTTACTGTAAACGGAGCAAATAATACCGGCGGATTAATCGGATTAGCATCATATCAATCTACCCGTGTAATGAAGATGTCAATAACAAACTGTTTTGTAAGTGGTAATGTAAATGGGGCTAATAATGTTGGAGGATTGGTTGGTTATGTAAATTGTAACAGTGGCAGTAATTCTTCTTTTTTAATATCGCTTTGTTCTTCCCTGGGAGATATTACAGCTACCGGTAACGCGGGCGGATTTATTGGTACAGCAAATTCTTACGGTGGTCTCATCATGCAAATTACAAATGCCTATGCCTTAGGCAATATATATGGAGCGGAGGGAGTATTTAACGGTGGGTTTATCGGGCATTCGAATGGAGGGGGCGAAATAAAAGATTGCTACGCGGCCGGAAAAGTTAACAGATGTGGTAATAATGCCGGAGGATTTATGGGCAACAGTTGGGGATTCGGTATTATTAATTGTTTTTATAATAATGAACTAAATCCTGTTTGCGATATTTATAATAATCCAAATGGAAATTCCCAACCTAAAACAGAAGAAGAATTAAAAGACCCGGATACATTCGAAGATTGGGATTTTGATGAAACATGGAAAACCAACGAAGACGGTTATCCAATTTTAAAACCAGAAATAAATGGACAAAATTCAGGATATTATGAGTATAACGGAAATGGAGAAACCGTACTGTTTGATCAGAAAATATGGACAGATGGTTATACCGGCAAATCCGGAATTGAAATTAAAAATTTTATATCGCTCAAAATAAAAAATGCAACTGTTATACTCAATAAAAATAAAAAATTCTTAGGAGAAGCCATAACGCTTGAAGAAGGGGGGCATTTGCAAATAAACAACGGAATAATAGAAGTAGATGACATTCATTTCATCTTAACGGATAATTATTCACATGATCCTCAATTAAGAACCTCTACAGACAACAATGTCGTATGCAACAGTTTAATAAAAGTAACAAAGGTTTTTCCTACGAATAAATGGTCTCACGTATCCATGCCATTTATTATAGATTATATTGCTGATGGTACTGGAAATATGTTGAAAATGGGAGATGGTAAAACCGGCGGTGATTATTATTTATCTTATTATGATGGGGCAGGCAGGGCCGTCAACGGTAAAACAGGCAACTGGGTTATTTTTGATGTAGATCAGAGCATCAACCACACCAATACAGAAAGTTTCATCACAGAAAATACCGGTTTTTTAATTTTTCCGGACAATGAAAAATATCCATCCGGAAACATTGCTTTTACTTTTGTTGCTTATGGTTTCACTTCCGGATACATGTGGGTGGCAGAACCCAAGATTGCACCAGTTACACCTTTTGAATCTATTTACGAGTACCATCAGGGATGGAACTACATCGGAAACCCATATTCCATGAAATACAGTATCAACGGAATCAGAGACTATATTTGTTATGTTTTAAATGATTCAGGAGATAGTTATGACACTTTCTGTTTTTCGGATCATTTGGAATTATCACCTTTCCGCCCTTTTTTCATACAAGTTGATGATAATACCACCTTAGTTCCTTTTGATAGTAACTCTGCAATGTTCAGCAGGAGTTATTACCCAATACATGAAATACACCTTAGTATTTCGGATAATTCGTCATCCGATCTTTTCCGTGTTCATTTGCGCAATGATGCTACCAACGGCTACGATTTAAATAAAGACGGAATAAAGATGTATAACGTGAATCCAGACAAGGCAATACTTTATAGCACCTACAGTGGAACCAACTTATCTATTAACGCCCTTCCTTTCGAAGATGGAAAAGAAATTACCGTTCCACTTACCTACTACACACCACGGGCAGGTAATTATACTTTGGCATATATTCCTGCAGAAAATTCCGGATATATTGACCAACTATTTCTGGTTGACAAAATAAATAAAACAGAAATCGATTTATTGGAAAATCCATCTTTCTCAATCACTTCGTCCGGAAAAGGAACGGTATCCAACCGTTTTGAATTAAAAATAGGCGCCAATATGGCGACAACAAAAATCGAAGAACAATCTTGTAAAGAAATTGATATTACTGCCCAACATGGAGAGTTGGTTCTAAATGGACTACAATCAAACGCCACTGTTACATTATACGATTTAACAGGAAAATTCATAGTCATTTATAATAATATAACTAATAATCAACCTGTATGCACGGGAATAAAGGGATCGGTTTGTATTGTGAAAATATGCACCAATAGTCAGTCAATAGTAAAAAAAATAATGCTGTAAATGAAATTCTATAAAATAGCCATTACTTTTTATATTTTATTTTTCTATATATCTACTATAATTGCGGCAAAAAGCTTTTGGGATGACAATGGCAAGGAAGAATATTTTATGGAATCCGACTATGAAATAAATCAATCATGGCCTTCTTCCAAGAATATTTTTGATGATAATCCTTTCGAAAATGAGTTTTTTGGATTTAAAAATGAATATTCATTTAGTACTTTGGGATTCGATGACCCTAACGATGATGTGCCCGAACCGGGAACAGAAACCCCTTTACAAGATGATTTTATTGTTATTTCAATCGGAATAGTGGTATATTCTTTTATGAAATACAGGAAACTGTGGATGGCCTCTAAAAATTGACAGATTAAAACACGGGGAAATAAGACTTCGAACAAATGTCACAGATAGCTATTTGAAATCCCTTGACTGTGATTACACAAATTAACGCGAAATAGTACATGGAATAATTTTCAATACCATAAAATGCTGCATTAATTTACGTTCAAAGTGGCAAAAGATATTACCTTTTCTCCAACAACACTACATTTTCTACATGGTGCGTATGTGGAAACATATCAACAGGTTGAACCTTGGTTACTTTATATTTACTGTCGAGCAAACTTAAATCGCGGGCCTGTGTAGCCGGATTACAACTTACATATACTATGCGTTGCGGAGATGCAAAAAGAATGGTATCGATCACATCCTGATGCATACCGGCGCGCGGCGGATCGGTAATAATCACTTCCGGACGGCCATACTGATTGATAAAGTCAATATTCAATATATCTTTCATATCGCCGGCAAAAAACAACGTATTGGCTATATTATTGTAATCCGAATTTACTTTGGCATCTTCAATGGCTTCGGGCACATACTCAATACCAATAACCTGTTTGGCCTTCTTCGCCACAAAATTGGCAATAGTACCCGTACCCGTATAAAGGTCGTACACCAGTTCATTACCCGTTAATCCGGCAAAATCGCGTGTAACCTTATATAATTCGTAAGCCTGCTCCGAATTGGTTTGATAAAAAGACTTGGGGCCTATTTTAAAATAAAGGTCTTCCATCTTTTCCAACATAAAATCTTTAC
>JAVBUB010000158.1:0-10818 GCA_031555675.1 Paludibacteraceae bacterium
AGCAGCGTCCCGGTATTATTACAAGAAACCGGCATCAAAACTATCCGAAGCCGAAGCCGCTATGATAACCGCCTGTCTGCCCAACCCCGTGAAGCGTAATCCGAATAAACCCACCGGTTATCTGCTCAAACGCCAACGGGCAATTATGAGTTTAATGAAGCATACTCCGAAACCGAAGTTTAAGTAAAGTTTTAAGTAGTACGTTATACGTTTTGATACACTGTTTCGGAGCCGGTTACGTAAAACTTATAACTACGTACAACTTTAAAAGGTTTAAATTCATAACATCAGCCAAATACTAATACGTCAACCGCAACCCACCCTGTAAATTAAAATTCACAGGCCTTTCCTTCCTTATTGTTTGGATATCGCTGCCATCATCAAAATAATAAGAAACGCCCGGTTCTATAAACAAGCCTAAATGGTCAATCAAATTTACATTAATACCAATATTACCAAAAACAGACCATTGCACTTCTGAAACAGATAATTTACGGCTTTCTTTGGTTTGCAAATCGGTTTCTTTGCCATGTACGCACATTTCACCCATTCCCCCCGCTCCAGCATAAAGAGAGAAGATTTTTGTATTGACGAAGGAGCATGTACCTTTGACCGGAATCCCGATATAATTCAGTTGAAGCCTGCGGGAAGATTTCAATTCCGAGTTCAATGAAGTCGCTTCTGTTGAAGAAAGATAAGTATAAGTCACTCCACTTTCCAATCCCCATATTTTTGTAAAGTTTTTACGCACGGTAAATCCTACAGAAACAGGGAAATCATACTGATAATCGATATCTTCTTTATATGATGTCTCTTTAAATTCATAATATCCTCCAGTTGATGTAGGACCATTTGGATCGAAAATACCTGACGATGTGCCCTCATCTTTTCTTATATACTCTTTTTCTGTCCAGCTTCTGGCCGAAGAAGAGTTGTCCGACCCATAATTGGAAGCCAGCAAACTATACGACATGCTTTCTACTTTCTTTTTCTTGGATAAGTCAGAAGTATAATTATCATTGCGAGGCAAATCTAATATTTGTTTTTTAACTACTGATTTTTCTGGATTTGCAGGCTTTTCCGTTTGGTCACCGGAATGGTTCTCGTTTTTCAAAACGGACTCATTATCATTTAACTTTTCGGAATTATCAGAAATCGATTCTTCTTTATTTTCTTGTACAGAAGCATACAAACCATCTTGTTGCGTATTTTCTTTCTCCGTTTTCTTATTTATTTTCACATCCATCTCAGAATTTCCATCTTGCACAAAAGAATTTCTTTGAGGAACTTTCACTATCGGTTTTATCGAAGCTGTAGCATCATTTCGATCAATTACCGACTTTTTATCATTCGATATTATACTTTTATGACTATCTTCGTTTTTCTGTTGAAGCAAGGAGTTTACATCATTCTCCATTGCATTTTGTTGCACATCGGCCATAAAAGGCTGGGATCCTTCGGGCACACCGGGCTGATTTAAAAAGAAAAACACACCCAGTAATACAGCGAGGCTTGCTGCTACGGAAATTCCCGCCAATCTCCAATGAATGAAAAAGACAGGTTTTTTCTTTTTTTCTTCAGACAAATCTTGTTCTATTTTTGCCCAAACATCATCTTCTACCGGTTGCTTATAGTCTGTAAGCCGGTTACGATAAAAATCCGTTATTGAACTTTTCTTTTTATTCATATTGTTTGGCATATATCTTTATTTTCTCGGCCAATATTGTTTTAGCCCTATAAAGTTGTGAACGTGAGGAACTTTCATTAATATGCAGCATATTGGCTATTTCCTTATGCGACATTTCTTCAAAAGTATACAGGTTAAATACCATGCGATAGCCCGTTGGCAACTCCGCTACAAATCGCATCAGTATATCATCCGGAATGGCCTTCGCTTCCTGTTCATCTACGGTAATTTCTGCGTCATGGCCATTTTCCAATAAAACCGTATGGTTCAATGTGTCATTTTTCTTCAGATAATCGAGCGCAACATTTACAAATATCCGGCTCATCCAGGCTTTCAGCGATCCCTCTCCCCGGTAGTTGAAGTTCTTGACAGACTGGAATACCTTTATAAAACCATCATGTAAAAGATCCTGAGACAGGAATTTATCGCCGGTGTACCGGAAACAAATCCCCATCATTTGCTGAGAATAAAGGTCATAAAGCCTGCGGCGGAAGAAATTATCCTCCCGCCGGCAGCCCTCAATAAGCTCCAGTTCAGTCACGTAAGAATTCAATATTGTTTTATACTTTCCCTATTTTACCCATGAATAAAATTACGCCCGTACTCTTTTCCTGAATGGCAAAAACAAATGGCTTGTTTACCTCATACAAAGATTTATCTTCTATCACGCTCGTATTAGCCATTTCCACCAAAGTTACAGCGGCAGCTTCGGTGCCATCTTCGGTAACTTCTACAAATGTTTTATGTACTACCTCAGATATGGCTAATCTACTGTTAGATGATATTTTCGAAAAATCCGCCGCATTAGTAAAAGCCAGTCCCATCCCCATATCCGAAAGTACATCTTTCAACTTATATTCACATTCCACTTTAAAGCGAGGGAATTTCAGTTTCATCTCTTTTTTGGAAACAGCAGTGGTCCAATAATCCGGATTCAGGTTATCAACCACATCATCTGTTGTTTTGCCATTTTTAGGCAACATTACCACCATGTTAAACGAACCGTTTCCATAAGGTAACACCAAATAGCGTGCCACGCCATCTTCGGCATAATCAAATTCATTTTTTTGTTTCATCATCGTCACTTCCTGAGCTTCATCTTCTCCAAAAAAGTAACCGCCAGAAGAATCATCTTTATTAAATTTATACTGCCAGATTCCATTAAAATAAACAGCATTTATAAGATACATCATGGCCTCTGTCGGAATCTCTTGCAATATTTCCTTGATTTTATCATTGGTATGCAGCGCACACCAGTTATTGATTCGAGTAACGGTATTCGGAGAGAAATCGGCTTCATTTACTTCCGCATCGAAATAACTTTTATTCAACTCCAGAAAAGTTTTTTCTACGGGGAAACCGTTTCTATACCAAATAGAATTGGCAATAGCTACTTCCGTCTGAGGATCAATGCTGATCAAACCTTCCCGCAATGTTTTACAATAATCATTGATCTGATCGGCCGAAAAACCCGAAATACGCAAAGCGGCTTCCATATCTTCACGTGTTTGGCCATCGGCGCCGTTTAATGTCATACTCAACGCCATGCTTATACTTAACGGAGATATGAAAACATTTTCTTTATTGTCTTTTTTCGCATTCTTATAAATCTCTTTAAACAAATCAACGGCAAATGTATTGTCTTGCTTTATTTTAGGTTGTAGAGATTCATTCAGTTGAAACGTTTTTTCATCCTTAGGAACAGGCGTAAAAGGATCTTCATCCGGCGTACACGAAGCCAATAAAAAAGTAAAAACAAAAATAGAATAAAGTAATTGTTTCATAGTCATATAATTTTAGGTTTATGAATAGCGTTTACTATAAAAACGAACCCATAGGAAAAACGCTGCATGGGAAAATAAAAAAATTATAATAATGTGAATCAGGTATAAATCAGGTTATTTGTTTGGCTTATTTTTTAATCACTTTCAAATGAATAACTTCAAATTATTAATTCTTCATTATTAATTCTTCATTTACTTATTATATCTTTGCAAAAAATTATATGCTACGTTGTATGAAAAAATTATTGTTAGGATTTTTCCTGCTTTTTACAACCAACTCCATTTTCGGTCAACAAACCAACACTTATACCGACAGCGAAAAATTATTTTATGAAGGAAAAGCATTGTATGCCCAGAAAAAATTTGCAGCTTCTACCATTTGTTTCGAAAATTACCTGAAAACTGCGGATAAGAAAGAATCGGAAACTGTACAGGAAAGTGAATATTATCTGGCAGCCAATGCTTATGAACTCCGCAAAGACATTGCTATTTTCAAACTCAAAAACTACCTGCACGATTATCCTTACACTCCTTTCTACAACCAGTTATGCTTTATGCTAGGAACTGCCTAATATGAAAAACGCAACTTCAAAGAAGCGGCCAACTGGTTTGCCATTGTAAACATCAACAAATTATCTCCCGAAGATTATACCGACTATCTTTTCCGCTATGGTTATACCCAATTGCAACAAAAGAGGTACCGAGACAGTAAGTATCTTTTCGGGCAATTAATCGGACAGAATACACGCTACGAAAGCGCTGCCAATTATTATTACGCTTATTGCGAATATACACAAAAAAATTATGATTCGGCGCTCGAAGGATTCAAAAAAGTACAGGACAATCCCGAATATGCAGATTTTGTGCCCTACTACATTGTACAAATTTATTATTACCAGAAACAATACGACGAACTTGTGCCTGTTGCCGAAAATCTGGTAAAAAAGAATCCTAAAAATGAAAATAATCCGGAAATCTACCGCATCCTGGCAGAATGTTATTACCAGAAAAAAGATTATAAAAAAACCATTGACAATCTGGTTCAATACCAGAGTTCGGGAAAGAAAGTGGTACGTAACGACATGTATATGCTCGGTATTTCCTATTACAACACAAAAGATTATGCAAATGCCGCAGCCAACCTGTCTAAAGTAACAACCGAAAAAGATGCCATTTCGCAAAATGCCTACTTGTATTTAGGAATGTGCTACCTCAACCTGAACCAGAAAAGCAATGCCCGCTTATGCTTCCAACAAGCATCAAGTTCCAATTTCGATAAAGATGTAAAAGAAGAAGCGGCATACAATTATGCACTCATCACTTACGAATTGTCTTTCTCACCTTTCAATGAATCCGTACTGGCATTCGAAGCATTTTTAAATGAATATCCGGAATCCAAGTATACCGATAAAGTACACGATTACCTCGTAAATGTATACCTTACTACCAATAACTATGAATCGGCTTACCAGTCGATGCTGAAAATCAAGAAACCAGGCCCACGTATACAAGAAGCAAAACAACGCGTACTCTTCAATATGGGCGTCGACGCGTTCATTGCCGGAAAATATGAAGATGCAATTGATTTGTTTACCAAATCGTTGGAACTTTCCATATACAACTCTACCACCGCTGCACAAGCACGCTACTGGCGCGGAGATTGCTATTACAGGAACAACCAGTATGACCTGGCGCGCAAGGAATATAATGAATTTCTGTTAAGCCCGGGCGCACGCCTTACCAAAGAATTCAACCTGGCCAATTACAACATCGGATATACCTATTTCAATGAAAAGGATTACAGGAACGCACAATCTTCTTTCCGCAGGTATATTACCCTGGAAAACAATAAAAAATCCAAACCGTACATTGATGCCCAGAATCGCATGGGAGATTGCTATTTTGCAGAAAGAGACCTGAACAATGCTTTGAAATATTATACCGATGCCGCCGATAGCAAAGTGCCGGGAACTGATTATTCCGTTTTCCAGAAAGCATTTGTAATGGGATTGCTGAAAGATTATAATGGAAAAATATCTACCTTAAAGGAACTGATTAAAGATTTCCCTTCTTCCGAATACAGGGATGATGCCATGTATGAAATCGGACAATCTTATGTAATGCTCGAAGAATACAATAAAGCCATAAACGCTTATGATGAATTGATCAAGGAATTTCCGGTAGCCAGCGTTTCTAGAAAAGCATTATTGCAAAAAGGAATGCTTTTCTACAACATGAATCAAACCGACAATGCCATTTTTACGTATAAAAAAGTAATTCAGAGCTACCCGAAAAGCGAAGAAGCTACTACTGCTCTCGAAAGCCTCGAAAAAATATATGTGCAAAATAACCAGGTGGATGTATATGCTTCTTACCTGAAAACACTGAACAACAAATCCATAAGCATCAGTACAGAAAAAGAAGACTCCCTTACTTTTGTAGCTGCCGAAAGACAATATATATTGGACAATTTCAATGATGCTGCTAAAAATCTGGACAATTACCTGAAAAAGTATCCGCAAGGCAAATTTATGCTGAAAGCACATTATTATTTGGCCGATTCTTATTACAGAACCGACAATAAGGTTAAAGCGCTTGGCGAATATAAAACATTAGCTTCTTTAACAGGAAATCCTTACATGGAAGAATCTGTAGCCAAAGCAGCAGAAATAAGCTACGACCAAAAAGCATATGGCGAAGCATTGGAGTATTTTAAAACATTGAAAAACGCTTCCGAAAACAAAGAAAATATTTCTATTGCCCGCTTGGGGATATTAAGATGCAACGCATTCCTAAACAACGCTTCCGGAACCATTGCCGCTGCGGGCGAAATGCTGCAAGATCCCCGCATAGAAGTAGAACAAGCCAGAGAAGCACGTTATAGAAGATCCAAAGCCTATCTTGCACTTCATGAAGAAGACAAGGCATTGCCCGATTTACAGGAACTTTCTCATGAACCCAGACATATCTATGGAGCTGAAGCCAATTATTTGTTGGCCAATTATTATTATGTCAACAATCAGGACGGTACGGCTGAGAAAATTATTTTCAGTTTTATCGAAAAAAATACACCTCATCAATACTGGTTGGCACGCTGCTTTGTTCTGTTATCCGACATTTATATGCGTAAAGGCGATTACTTCCAGGCCAAACAATATCTGTTGAGCTTGCAAGAAAGCTATAAACAAAACGATTCTATACAGGATATGATAGCAGAACGTTTAAATAAAATAGAACACAAAGAGAAAGAGGAAATAATTAATGACATTAATACCGAAGAATTCCAAACAAATCCGGAATAAGCTTTACCGGTTTTCACATTCTCAAAAAACAACACAGATGAAGAAAGTAATATATATCATATCATTGGCATTCCTGACAGCAACAGCCACGGCGCAGGAAAAAAGAGATTCCGTATTTACCCAAGATGTAAATATTGTAAGGGAATATGTTCCTACCATTAAAGACGCGGGAAAAATCAATACCCTCCCAGCCATCGAAAAACCGGAACCCATTGAAAAAAACAATGTAAAATATTCGACATGGGCATCTCCTCTTTCTGCCGACTTTGATTTGCAAACCCTTCCCTCGGCTACTCTCAAAAAAATGAGGCCAAATACTCTGTACCGCGAAGGCTATGCCAGGATAGGCGCAGGGAATTATACTTCGTTTCTGGGCGACCTTTATCTCCCGCTTTTGAAAGGAAAGGATTACCGTTTGGATTTTTCGGCCAATCATCTCTCCACTTTCGGCAAGGTAAAATTGGAAGACGACAGCAAAGTAAAAGCCAAAAATATGGACAATATGGCTCAGCTGGCTTTCAACAAGAACTTCTTTAAAGTCGATTTATTTTCCGATATAAAATTCGAACGCAGGGACTTTAATTATTACGGACTTGATAGTATTTCTTCTACTTCGTATATTGCACCCGGCATTACCGGAAGTGACATAACGTTGGATAAAGACGCGCATAATATGCTCGATTTTAGAATCGGGATATTATCAAGGCCTAAACCCACCGGGCTGAACTATGGCATAACCATGAAGTATGAATTAACAAATACCGCAAGCAAATTAAACGAGAATCATTTGGCTACCAAAGCATTTATCTCGACCAACTGGGATATAGATCAATTGGGATTGGGACTTTCTTTGGATAATTTCTTTTACAATAAGCCTGACTCAACTATTGCATTATTTTCTAATGTAACAACAGAACTTGATAATTATTCCGTGCTCGGACTAACGCCTTATTATACATTCAAGCGCGAAACATGGGATTTGAAACTGGGATTAAAAGCATTCTTTTCTATCAACAAAGGACAAGCGGTAAGCGTTACTCCCGATATTATGGGGAACATAGCCCTGGTACGGGATATATTTTACTTGTATGGAGGCATTACCGGAGATTTGAAAATGAACAGCATGCGTGCCATGTTCAACGAAAACCAATATTTAAGACCCGACGTGCATGTAGACGAAACCTATACGCCACTTGACGCATATGCAGGTCTTAAGGTTAAACTTTTCGATTATATGGTTTTCAACGGATTTGCCGGATATAAATATATCGACAATCAATATTTCTTTGTAAACCACATTACTAATCCGGCTAATGGATTATATGATAATACATTTGATGTAGTAACAGACGAAGCCAGATTGTTCAATGCAGGAGCGTCTATCACCTACAACTGGAACAAAACCCTGGGTGTACTATTAAAAGGGGTGTATAACAAATGGAACCTTACAGATGAAGAATTTGCCTGGCATAAACCCGATTGGCAAATAGACCTTGATGTAAATTACAAGATAAACGGCGACATTAAAGTATCGGCGAATGCTCTTATGCTTGGCAAACGCCACGCCAAAGGATATATGGGTGAAGCAGTTGATTTGAAACCGGTTTTCGATATCAGTCTTTCCGGAGTTTACGAATACGCCAGCTGGTTGTCGTTTTTCCTGAACCTGAACAATATATTCGCACAAAATTATCAAATCTGGTACGGCTATAATTCGCAACGTTTTAATGCAATGGCCGGAGCTGCTTTCTCGTTTTAATAAATAATACGAATTACAGTTGAAAAATTTTGTAAAGATCTGCAAACAAAGAACCTGATTTGTACCTGATTTTTTACTAATCAACATAAGTAACCAACAACAATATTAAAATACTCAACCTGATTACATAATTTTCTTTTATAGAATTAGGTAATCAGGTTGTTTTTGAGTGAAATTTTTCTGTTACTTAGGTTGTTTAGTAAAAAATCAGGTCAAAATCAAGTCTCAACCCGTGATTTGCATAAAAAAGATCCAACCAAAACACTGTTGGGCTTTGCCGCTTGGTTTACCAAGGAAAATACACTAAAAAGACATTGGCATACTTTGTACCTTTCTTATGTTCATATTCAGTTGATTTTATTCATCGTACGACTTCTAGTCGGGCGACGAATGGAGATGCCTCCACTAACTTTTTCTGAGTTTGCATTCATTTAATGCAATTTTCTTATTATCTTTGCACTTATATTGTTACCCCAACAATTTTTTGTAATAAAAAATAAAAGTTGAATTTCATCCGACGATTTCTCGCAATGGCATAATCAAAAAACAATTTTTGTTTCTGCTCATTGCTTAACGAAATCGTTCCCATGCTTTTATCAAGTCTTTATTTCTTTAAAAGAATGAACATAACTCAAACTCAATTTTATGAAAAAACAATTACTCGCTTTAATCGTATTTTTATTTTCAGTTTCGTATGCCGCCCAAGCGCAATATACTTACGAACCATTTCGTGTTGATGTAGGAGGTGGTTTTTCTGCTACTGCCTGGAGCGCTATCGGCGTTGGCTTTTTGGCCAACATAGAACCCAAGTATGAGATTAAAAACTTTTCCTTCGGAACTAGATTGGGAATCAACCATATGTTGCAGATTACGTATGAGAACGGAGATTTTATCATGCCTTTTAACTTCAACTGGTTAGGTACATTCGATTACCATTTTACTTCCGGAAAAGCAAGACCTTTTGTTGGCTGCGGTTTAGGTATTTATGTGTTATCCTCATATATAGATACCAGTGACTATGTCGATCACGATGACTATTACAATGATTATTACGATTATGGCTATTCCGGATGGGATAGCTATGGTGCCAAATTCGGAGGTATGATTCGCGGAGGTATCGATGTAAAACATTTACGCTTGGCGCTCGAATACAACATTATAGGACGTAGCGAAATTTATGTAGGCAATGGCTATCATTATGATGTACGATTCAATTACCTCGGGATATGTATTTCCGGCATTATTGGAGGCGGAAGAATCAAGTAATTTAATTATAATTAACTGAAAATAAGAACTTTTCATCCTTAAGAGTCTGAACTTGCAAGCATAGTTCAGACTTTCCCCATATATGAGGGAAGATTCATTTTTCACTTTTTTTGATTGATTTCTTTGAATATTTTTTTGTATCTTTGTATTCCTTAATTTTAAATATAAAATAGACTGAAATGATTGACGGGTTCTCTATTGATTTATCACAAGTTTCTGATATTATACTAAACAAAAAACCATACACCATAGCTCCCGAAGCTATTCAACGAGTAGAAAAAAGTTATTCTTTTTTAGAAAAATTTTCCCACAAAAAGCTTATTTATGGCCTCAATACCGGATTTGGCCCCATGGCACAATACCGGATTCCTACCGAAAAAATGGTAGAACTGCAATATAACCTGATACGCAGTCACGCTTCCGGCGTAGGTGGCTATCTCGAACCTCTTTATTGCAAATCTATCCTCCTGAATCTGATGCATGCCATGATGCGCGGATATTCCGGTATTCATCCGTCATTAATCCAATTATTAAAAAGATTATTGGACGAAGATATTATTCCTTGCGTTCCGATGCACGGAAGCGTTGGAGCCAGTGGGGACCTCGTGCAAATGTCGCACGTAGCGTTGGCGCTGATTGGCGAAGGAGAAGTTTATTATAACAATGAAGTAAAAAGCGCCAAAGAAGTTTTTGAGCAAAAAGGAATAGAACCTTTTAAAATCTATTTACGCGACGGTTTAGGTGTTATCAACGGAACGACTGCCATGACCGGAGTAGCCGCCCTTAATACTATTTTTGCACAACGTGCTGCCGAATGGAGCTTGGCATTATCCATGATGATTAATGAAATGATGGAAAGTTATGACGACCACGTTTCCAAAGAGCTAAGTGCTGTAAAACGCCAGTCCGGACAACAAGTCATTGCCGAAAAAGCCCGCGAATTATTAAACGGCTCACAATTAATTAAATCGCGCAAAAACCATCTATACGAAAAAGAAGTAACAGAAGACTATATCGAAC
>JAVBUB010000105.1:0-8175 GCA_031555675.1 Paludibacteraceae bacterium
AAATTTTGTTTTACTTCTGTGGCGGTATGTTTGGTTTTTATTGCAGGTTTTGAAGTTTCCTTTTTCTGAGTAGACTTAGCTTTTTCTACGGGTGCAACTTCCGGTTTTGTTTCTGTGGCAGGAGGTACTACCGGTACATCATACGCCTTTTCTTCCGTTACTACAATAGTTGGCTCCACTACTTCAAAAGCAACTTCTTCCTGTTCCTGATCTTGTTTAGCTTCTTTTTTACCACCTCCGCAAGAAGCTAAAAACAATACTGTTGTGCCAATTAAGGCAAAATTGAAAACTTTTTTCATAATCATTTTTTATAGTTTAATATATTTTTTAGTTTATACTACATAAGAACATTATTACTTATCATTTTGTTCACAATTAATCATTAATTAATCGCTTTAGTTTCTTAATTATTTCTTACATTTGCATGATTTATCTGAAAAAGAACAGTAAACGGTGAAAAAAATACTTTATACTTCATGTTTATTGCTGGCAGCGGAATTTTCTGTCGGACAGAATAGAGTACCTCAATACGACGCATACATTGAAAACTATAGCGGCGTTGCTATAGAAAAAATGAACCAATACGGTATTCCGGCCAGTATTACATTGGCACAGGGAATATTGGAGTCAGGAGCCGGGCAAAGCCCGCTGGCTGTTGAAGCCAATAATCACTTTGGTATTAAATGCCACGATTGGACCGGTCCTACTATCCGACACGACGATGATGAAAAACAGGAATGTTTCAGAAAATACGAATTTGCCAAAGAATCTTACGATGACCATTCTAAATTTCTGACTACCAGAAACCGTTATGCCTTTTTGTTTAATCTGGATAAAACCGATTACAAAGCATGGGCCAAAGGTTTGAAAGAAGCCGGATACGCCACCGATCCTAACTACCCTACCCGGTTAATTAAAATCATAGAAGACTACGAACTTTATAAATACGACATACAAAGTAGTGACAAGTCGAAAAACACTTATCTTACCGAAGAAAAAACAGAGAATATACCTCCCAAAACACAAAAAACTACCAAGTCGAATACACAGACGACAGGAAATGCTCAGGCCGGCAACAGTGCAACAGATCAAAGCAACAATAGCTCTACAGGTAGTAACAAGGCAACCAAAGTTTATTATTCAGAAAAAACCATCGGATTGGTAAATCCATATTTATCACACGATGTGAAAGAAATAAACGGCGTGAAATATGTTATAGCAATAGAAAATGATAGCTACGAAAGCATTGCCGAAGAATTCGGACTAAAAGTAAGGGAAATATATAGTATCAATGATGCTACCAGCCCCAGCAGGATCGAAGCCGGAGAAACAGTTTATATCCGGCCCAAGAAAACAACCTCTACAGTTGCTTTCCACGTAGTAAAACCAGACGAAACAATGAGAGATATAGCTCAAAAATATGGCATCAAGCTGAGCATATTATACAAAAAGAACAATATGCTGGAAGATGTAAGGCCAATGATCGGGCAAAGAATCATATTAAAATAACAAAATAAGCCCCCATCCCCTTGGGGGACTTTATTGAAAATTGCATTTTTAAGCGCTTCATAATTTTTATTCATGAAAGCATTGTTAATTATTAATTATTAATTGTAAATATATATGGGATTCAATGATATTTTGGGCAAATTATTTGGAAACAAAGCTCAACGGGATTTAAAAGAAATAATGCCTTACGTAGACAAAATTAAGGTAGCATACGAAAAAACAGACAAACTTAGTAATGATGAACTTCGGGAAAAAACACTTGAACTGAAGAAAATCATTAAGGAGCACGCGGCTAAAGAACAAGCCAGAATTGTAGAATTAAAAGATAAAATCGAAAGCATGGATGTAGAAGAACGCGAACCGGTTTACGATGAAATCGACAAACTGGAAAAAGCTGTTCTCGAAAAATACGAAGAAGCATTGGAAATGGTGCTTCCCGAAGCATTTTCTATTGTAAAATCAACTGCCAGGCGTTTTACCGAAAACGAAGAAGTGATAGTAACTGCTACAGATACTGACCGTGATTTGGCGACCAGTCATGACTTTGTGAGAATAGAAGGCGATAAAGCTATCTATAGCCATTCTTGGTCTGCCGGAGGAAACACGATAACCTGGGACATGGTTCACTACGATGTACAGCTATTTGGTGGTGTAGCCCTGCACAAAGGTAAAATTGCCGAAATGGCAACGGGAGAAGGAAAAACGTTGGTGGCTACCCTACCCGTATTTTTAAATGCTTTGACTGGAAATGGTGTGCATGTGGTAACCGTGAACGATTATCTCGCCAAACGTGACTCCGAATGGATGGGAACACTTTATCAATTCCACGGATTAAGCGTAGATTGTATCGACAGGCACCAACCCAACTCCGATGCCCGTCGTAAAGCCTATATGGCCGATATTACTTTCGGTACGAATAATGAATTCGGTTTCGACTACTTGCGCGATAACATGGCAACCAGTCCTATGGATTTGGTACAACGCAAACACAATTATGCCATTGTCGACGAGGTTGACTCGGTGTTGATTGACGATGCCCGTACACCATTGATTATATCCGGTCCCGTTCCCAAAGGCGAAGATCAACTATTCGAACAATTGCGTCCAAAAGTAGAACGCTTAGTAAATGCCCAAAAAGCATTAACGACTCAATTACTGGCAGATGCTAAAAACATACTAACAAAAGAAAATATTGCCGATAAAGAAAAAGAAGAAGGCGCATTGCTTTTGTTCAGAACCTTTAAAGGATTACCTAAAAACAAACCACTTATTAAATTCTTAAGTGAACCCGGTATTAAAACAGCCATGCTGAAGACCGAAGAGCTGTATATGCAGGAAAACAACAAAAGAATGCATATTGTTACCGATGATCTTTACTTTGTAATTGACGAAAAACATAATTCGATAGAATTAACAGATAAAGGTATCGATTTGATTACTGGAGATTCTGACGATCCACAATTCTTTATTCTCCCGGATGTAGGTTCGGAAATGGCCGAATTAGACAAGCAAAACCTATCGCCCGAAGAAAAACAACAACGTAAAGATGAGATTACTCAAAACTATTCCATTAAGTCAGAACGTGTTCATACCATTAACCAGTTATTAAAAGCCTATACCCTGTTCGAAAAAGACGATGAGTATGTGGTTATTGACAACAAGGTAAAAATTGTAGACGAACAAACCGGACGTATCATGGAAGGACGCCGTTATTCCGACGGATTACACCAGGCCATAGAAGCCAAAGAGCGTGTAACGGTTGAAGCAGCTACGCAGACTTTCGCTACCGTTACCCTTCAAAACTACTTCCGCATGTACCACAAACTTTCGGGTATGACCGGTACTGCCGAAACAGAAGCCGGTGAGTTGTGGAACATCTATAAGCTCGACGTGGTGGTGATTCCAACCAACAGGCCTATTTCACGTCAAGATATGAATGACCGCGTGTATAAGACAAAACGCGCCAAATACAATGCCGTTATAGATGAAATAGTACGCCTGGTAGAAGCTGGAAGACCTGTATTGGTAGGTACTACATCCGTAGAAATTTCGGAATTGTTAAGTAAGATGCTTAACATGCGTAAAATTCAACACCAGGTATTAAATGCCAAGTTGCACCAACGCGAGGCGGACATTGTAGCCCACGCGGGAGAAAAAGGTACCGTTACCATTGCTACCAACATGGCAGGCCGTGGTACCGATATCAAGCTTACTCCCGAAGTAAAAGCCGCGGGAGGTTTGGCCATTATTGGTACCGAAAGACACGAAAGCCGCCGTGTAGACAGACAGTTGCGTGGTCGTGCCGGACGTCAGGGAGATCCGGGTTCATCAGTTTTCTACGTATCGCTCGAAGATAACCTGATGCGTTTGTTTGCTTCCGAAAGGATTGCCAAACTGATGGATTCCATGGGATTCGGCGAAAATGACCTGTTGGAACACAAAATGATTTCCAACTCCATAGAGCGCGCCCAGAAGAAAGTGGAAGAAAACAACTTCGGTATCCGTAAACGCTTGTTGGAATACGATGACGTTATGAATGCCCAACGCGAGGTAATCTATACTAAACGTCGCCATGCCCTGATGGGAGAACGCATCGGCGTTGACATTTCCAACATGATGTACGATACCTGCGTTAGCATTGTGGCAGAAGCCCGTGCTACTTCCGATTACGAATACCTGACACTGGAACTGTTGAAAGTATTCGCTATTGAAGCGCCATTTGATGAAAAAATATTCCGTGATGAAAGAGAAAATGAATTGATCGAAAGAACATTCGAAGCCGTTTCCGAATCATTCAAACGTAAAATGGATAAAATGGCTGTTGTAGCCTACCCTGTTATCAAGCAAGTATTTGAAACCAAAGGAGAACTCTATAAAAATATTTTGGTTCCGATTACCGATGGAAAAAAAGTTTTCAACATATCAACCAATTTAGAATCTTCCTACAAAAGTGAAGGTAAAGATTTAATCCGTTCTTTTGAAAAAGCCATGTTGCTCTATATTATCGACGATGCATGGAAAGAACACCTCAGAGATATGGATGATCTGCGTGATTCTGTGCAAAATGCCAGTTATGAGCAAAAAGATCCGCTGGTTATTTATAAACTCGAATCATTTAACCTGTTTAAAACAATGATGGATACTATTAATAAGAAAACAGTATCTATCTTGACGAGAGGACAAATTCCGGTACAAGAACCCAGCCAGTTAAGAGAAGCAGCCCCTGAACGTAAACAGGATTTTAGCCGCTACAAAACACAAAAGGATGAAGTGGGTAGTTCTACCAACAGTAACAACCCTGGAAATTTTGATACCCGCGAGCCTCAAAAAGCCAGTCCCGTTCGTGTCGAAAAAACAGTAGGAAGAAATGATCCATGTCCTTGCGGAAGCGGTAAAAAGTATAAAAACTGTCACGGGCAGAATGTGTAATCATTTTTCCCACAAAGACACAAAGTTCACAAATTCATTTTGTGTTCTTTGTATCTTTGTGGGATTATAATAAAATATAAAAATGCTAAACGAAATTATTTGGAATGTAAACCCCGAAATATTTCCCAATAGTTCCATTCACATCCGTTGGTACGGATTACTTTGGGGAGCTGCCGTGTATTTGGCCTGGCTGGTTGTTACCAAGACTTTCAAACACGAGAAATGCCCTGAAGCATGGTCTGAAAAATTATTTATTTACGGCGCCCTGGGATTAATTATCGGCGCCCGCTTGGGACATTGCTTTTTTTATGAATGGTATCCTTTAACCGAACCAATAAAGATATTGGGCATTACTCTTAAATATTACAATCCGTATTTTACTCATCCTTGGGAATTACTCTATGTATGGCGTGGAGGATTGGCCAGCCATGGAGGCGCTATAGGATTACTGATAGCCATGTATCTGTATAACAAAAAAGTAACCCACAAAGGATATATCTGGGGATTAGACAGATTAGTGATAGGTGTGGCGATAGGAGGAGCATTAATCCGCTTAGGCAACCTAATGAACTCGGAAATCTATGGAGGACCCACTACCCTTCCGTGGGGATTTATTTTTGCCCAGAATGGAGAAACTATTCCCAAACATCCTACTCAGATCTATGAAATGATTTACTGCCTGATTACTTTTGGCGTTTGCTATTGGATGTATTGGAAAAAAGAAGCTTACAAAAAAACAGGACTGATATTCGGAGTGTTTTTGATTGGCATCTTTTTAAGTCGTTTTATGCTGGAGTTTATCAAAAATAATCAGGAAGACTTTGAGTCCAATATGATATTGAATATGGGGCAAATTTTGAGCCTTCCATTCATCATCTGGGGAATATACTTAATCGTTCATGCACTGACTAAAAAAACGACATAAAAATCCTTTATTTATTTGGGTATATCAATAAATATGGTTATCTTTGAATTAAAGGTCGCATCAATTAACAGATTGGAAAACTCAACACTTTAACCGAACCGGGTAAGTTTTATGTTTCAATGGCGGGCTGCACCTTAGGGTTATTCTACGGAATACGGCAGATTACAAAGAAATAACGACACCCAAATCCTATTTAATAGGAGTTTTCTCAAACGTTGATGCGACTTTCTTTTTTACTATCTTCTCAAAAAACAAATCAACACCTTTCTTTAGTTAACCAGAATAAAAATATCCCGTAAAGGATTATAGTTTGGTAGAAAACAAAATTTCAGATTAATCAGCTATGCTTCATTATGAAACGAGATTGTGTACCTACGGGCACACAAAATTACAATTTTAACAAAATTTTCTACCAATCTTTAATCCCTACGGGATTTAAATGAGATAAATTAATAGAAGTACCTTATTATAAATATATATCAAATTGATATAAACTTGTATCTATAAACTCAAAAATTTCTTCCTCATTATCCGGATGAAACCAATGGATATCATCATAACGGTTGAACCAAGATAATTGCCTGCGGGCGTAATTTCGGGAATCTTGCTTAATCATATTTACCGCAAAATCATATTCCCAATTTCCATCAAAATATTGGAACAGTTCCTTATATCCTACTGTATTTAATGAGTTCAAATGCTTATACGGATAAAATTTCCGGGCCTCTTCCACCAATCCCTGTTTAATCATTTCATCCACACGCAGGTTTATTCTTTCATATAATTCTTCTCGGGGACGGTTTAAACCGATTTTCAGGATATTAAAAGGGCGTTCTTTTACTTTCTTGGTTCTGAATGAAGAATAGGGTTTACCCGACATCAGGCAGATTTCTAGTCCATGAAGAATACGCTTGTGGTTTTTCAGGTCAACTTCGGCATAATATTCGGGATCTAATATTTTTAGCTGCATTCGAAGGGAGTCTAATCCTTCTTTTTCCAAGCGTTCCAATAATTCTTGCCTGATACTTTCATCTACTGTTGGAATATCGTCTATACCCTTGCAAACAGCATCTATATACATCATGGAACCACCTACTATCAAACCGGTTGGCGCTTGCTTAAAAATATCCGTTTCCAATAAGCTCAGTACATCTGTTTCGAATTGGGCGGCATTGTAGTAATCAGTAACATCAAGAATACCGATAAAATGGTGTTTTATTTGCTGCTGTTCCTCAAAAGTCGGTGCTGCAGTACCAATTTCAAGTCCACGGTAAAACTGGCGCGAATCCGACGATATAATAGGCGTATGCAAATGCCTGGCCAGGTGAAAACTTAAAGCGGTCTTCCCTACTCCGGTGGGTCCAAGTAATACAACTAAGGTATTGGTCATTTGATAATTTAGAATTTAGAATTTAGAATCAAAAGAATAAGAATATCAAACATCGATAATTCTTAATTATTAATTTTTCATTCTTAATTATAAAAAAGGATTTTCTTCTTTCTCCCGTTGAATAGTGGTAGTACAACCGTGTCCCGGAAGAACAAGTGTTTCGGGAGGTAATACCAGTAATTTTTGTTGAATATTACGTATTAAAGTGGCATAATCACCTCCCGGTAAATCTGTACGTCCAATGCTTCCCAGAAACAATACATCACCCGAAAAAAGCACTTCTTCTGATCTTGCATAAAACACCAGGCTACCGGGAGAATGTCCAGGTACATGAAATATTTCTAATTCTGAATTTCCAAAAAATATTTTATTTTCTTCGTTCAGGTAATTCCCCAAAGGCATTGGTTCATCTTTCATACATATACCGAATACATCGGCTTGCAGTTTCATCTGATCCAACAAAAACTCATCTGCCTGGTGCGCTTCCGGTTCCAATTCGTATTCTTCATAGATGAATCTGTTGCCTAAAGCATGGTCGATGTGTAAATGGGTATTCAGCAAACGCTTGGGTTCCAAATTGTTTTCGGCAATAAACTTTTTTAGCGAATCTTTTTCATAATCGGAAAGGCATCCGCAGTCTATTATAATGCATTCTTTTGTTTCGTCATAAACCAAATAGGTATTTTCTTGAAACGGATTAACCGTAAATACTTTTATTTTTATCATAAAAAGTAATATTTCTGTAATCTTAAATTTTAAATCTATTGAACCCCTTTGAGCATAGGGACAAATGCAAAATTACCGCATTTTTCGGTTGTAAACTCGGTTTCGGATATTTTTTTGATGCGAAGCATTTCCTGATCTCTTCCCTCTCCTATGGGTGTTATCATGATTCCTCCAATAACAAGCTGATTGAGTAATT
>JAVBUB010000055.1:0-5596 GCA_031555675.1 Paludibacteraceae bacterium
GATATTTATCATCCTGTAGGGATGGTAGTTTGGTAGAAAAATATGCATGTCTTCTTTTTTACATGCGTAGGTATGCGACATAATTAATAAGTTGATACCTACGACATGCTAATGGTGTGTATTGTGGTTTATCTTCTACCAAGCTTACATCCCCTAAAGGGATTTTACAAAACAAGGATTATCAAATATCAATGACATTGGGCTCAAGCCTGCGGTTATGAATTAAAAATCGGCGGAGCCAAAATCAAGCCCATTTGGGCTAAACTACTGATTCACATAAGTACTTAATTAAATATTAGCATATTGATTTTATTAACAACAAGCTAATTGTTACATTTGTAAAACAACGTGAGGTTGCAAATGTAATCTATACAATTGTAACGTGTTTGTTTTGTAAAAAATTATGGTTACATTTGTAATTATTATTTTTTATATAATGTAATATGTTGAATTATGAAAGATAGGATTATTAAAATAATGGAAAAGGAAGGTTTAACACCTGGACAATTTTCAGAAGTTGTTGGTATTCAGCGTTCTGCGGTTTCTCATCTAGTAACCGGACGCAATAAGCCCAGTCTTGAAGTAATTCGGAAGATATTAGACGCATTCAGAACTCTTAACTCAGATTGGCTTATTTTGGGTTCAGGACCAATGTATCGCGGAGAAAGACAATCTCACGAGCCTACATTGTTTGACGGATTAGATGAAAATAACGATAAACAGAGCTATACTACAACATTTAAACCTACAGAAACTCCGTCTGAAAATTTTTCCGAAAAAAATACAACAGCTGCATCAAATGAAAATCAACCTTCAAATATCGTTTCGTTGCCTATTATGCCCAAAAGTAAGTTGGTTGACAAAATTATAGTCTATTATTCTGATTCTACTTACGAAGAGTTTAATAAGAATAAATAATAGTTGAGAGTAAAAAGCTTAGAAAGCTGATATTATTTAGACTTTGATTATATCATTACAGCATTCCCGTATAATCTAAATTTTAAATATTGAATCTTGAATTCGATAAATAAAATGTCTGTTTCATAAAATTTACACCATTTACTTTATTTGCATCCTGCCTTTTATTACTTTTGCATCATAATTATATTCTCTATGAAAAAATATATGCTTGATCTTGTTGTGAGCGACAATATATCGCTTAATAACAGTTATTCATTGCTTAAGCTCACACATCAGGATTCTTTACCCGAAATGCTTCCCGGGCAATTTGCCGAAGTACTTGTCGACAACTCAACCACTACCTTTTTAAGGAGACCCATTTCTATCAACTTTTTTGATAAGGCCAATAATGAACTATGGTTATTGGTACAAAAAATAGGCGATGGAACCCGTAATATGTGCCGAAAACAAAAAGGAGAAATACTGAATTTGGTTTTTCCTCTGGGAAATACATTTACAATACCCGAAAAAAAGGATTTTAAACCACTTTTGGTAGGTGGAGGGGTTGGTGTAGCACCTATGCTGTTTTTAGGTTCACAATTGCATCAAAGAGGGATTCAGGTAGATTTTCTATTAGGAGCACGTAGTGCTAAAGATTTGCTCCAACTGGATGAATTTTCCCAATATGGTAACGTATATACAACCACTGAAGACCATTCACATGGTGAAAAAGGATTTGTAACACACCATTCTGTTTTAAAAACAAAAAAATACGACCGGATTTATACCTGCGGACCCACGCCCATGATGAAAGCCGTAGCCAATTATGCCATGCAGCAAAACATACCCTGTGAAGTATCATTGGAAAATACCATGGCATGTGGAATAGGCGCATGCCTTTGTTGTGTTACCCAAACCAAAGAAGGCCACAAATGCGTTTGTACCGATGGGCCCGTATTCAATATCTCGGAGTTAGATAATTTTATAGAAGCAGTTTAAGAATAAATCTCACAAATCATCAAAAGTAAATATTTTGTGTTCTTGATGTCTTTGTGAGAAAAAAGAAAAATACAATGGCAAATTTACAAGTATCATTAGGTAATTTACAGTTGCAAAATCCGGTTATGACCGCTTCGGGCACTTTTGGCTATGGGGAGGAGTTTTCGGACTTCATTGATATAGAGAGAATAGGTTGTATAATTATAAAAGGTACTACTATTCGCACAAGAGAAGGTAACCCTTATCCTCGTATGGCCGAAACGCCATCAGGCATGTTAAACGCTGTGGGACTGCAGAATAAGGGCGTTGATTACTTTATTAAAAACATTTATCCACGTTTAAAAGACCTTAATACAAATGTAATTGTAAATGTGTCCGGTTCTACCATCGAAGAGTATGTAGAAGCTGCCGAGTTAATCAATAGTTTGGAGCATATACCTGCTATTGAATTAAACATTTCGTGTCCAAATGTGAAACAGGGAGGTATGGCATTTGGTACCTGTGCAAGTTCTGCTGAAGAGGTTGTTAATAGAGTGCGAATGGTATATAAGAAACATTTAATGGTTAAGCTTTCGCCTAATGTTACAAGTGTATCCGATATTGCTATGGCAGTAGAAGCGGGTGGAGCAGATTCCGTGTCTTTAATCAATACATTATTGGGTATGGCTATAGATGCGGAGAAGCGAAAACCTATACTTTCGACTATTACGGGAGGACTTTCCGGTCCATGTGTGAAGCCTGTAGCACTGAGAATGGTTTGGCAGGTTGCCAAAGCAGTAAAAGTACCTGTAATTGGCCTAGGAGGTATCATGAATGCCAAGGATGCCATAGAGTTTTTATTGGCTGGCGCCAGTGCCGTTCAAATAGGAACAGCTAACTTTATTGATCCTACAATAACTATAAAAGTTATAGATGGTATCAATGAATATTTAGACAGGCACGGTTTTAAATCGGTAACCGAAATTGTAGGAGCATTACAAGTATAAATTTTAGTAAGGTAAGATTTCTAAAATAAGAAAGAGGACAAAATCACAAATATATGATTTTGTCCTCTTTCAACTTAATATTCAACTATTTCTTTGCGCTCTTTTGAGCCTTATCTTTTTCCGGACAAGCTGATTTTTTGCTTGCTTTTTCTTTTACCGCTTCCTTATTATTTAAATATTTTTGGTATTGGTCTGCGGTAAGTACCGATTTAAATTCGGCTTCTTGGGCACTCACACTTTTCTGAGCATTTTCTTTTACCTGTTGTTTTTCTGCGTCAGTCATTTTTCCTTCCGCTTTCTGTTTGCTCATAACTTCATCCCTCTGTTTAGCATACTTGAGATTAATAGCCTGAATTTTAGCTTGCTGATCGCTGGTTAGAGACAAATCTTTGGTCATTTTTTCAGTTTCTTTTTTAGCCTTGTCTTCCGATGTTAATGTTTTTTGACCTTGAGCAGATAAACTCATTGTAGTTCCCATCAACAGAACCATCAATAATAATTTCATTTTTGTTTTCATATTCTTTTTTATTAAATGAATAAATAATTTAATCGTTATATAAACGGATGATTTAGAGAGAAAGTTTTTAAAACTATAAAATTTTATATTTTTTTTATACTTTTCGATATACGAAAATTTAAAATTTCAGAATTAACCATATTATATAAAACTTTCTACATAGTATTTTGTTATAATTTGAAAAACAAAGTATTCATTATGAAACATGCATCTATAATTTGCTATTTAGTAGCTGTTATTTTATGTTTTTCTTTTATACAATCTTCTTTTGCTCAAGAAGAAGAGAAAGAACATGCCAAAAAAGAAAAAACAAAAGTATCTTTTCGTGATTCTTTGGATCATCAGTTTGACTTGAGTGATTGGCTTATCAATAAAAATGGATTTATTCCTGTACCTGCTATCATTACAGAGCCTGCTTTCGGGGGATTTGGAGGAGCCTTAGCACCTGTTTTTATTCATCAGAATGCTCCGGTAATAAGAAATGACAAAGTTTATCCGATGGCCCCGAATGTAGCGGTAGTAGCCGGAGGATATACGTTAAATAATACCTGGGGAGTAGGGGGAGGTTACGCCGGAACAATCCGTAAATGGGGTGTAAGGTACTCTTTAATGGGAGGATATGGAAACGTTAATATTGATTATTATTTTGATATCGAAAAATTGAATAAAAAAGATGTTAATGTCGAATTCAATATCCGTACTATTCCCATATCCGCGTCTATCAGCAAACAATTCAAAGACCCGAGGTTTAGCTTAGGATTAGAATATTTGTATATGCACAACGAATTGAAAGTTAACAATATATATCATACAGACTATGAGGTTATTAATGAAATTATTGATGATATAGGGGATTATATAAGCGATTATGTTAGTGGAGATATTGCCAAGCTAGGTTTGAAAGCTTCTTTTGATGGACGCGACAATACGTTTACACCTAACAAGGGATTAAAAACCTATATTACAGCAGATTGGAGCAATCCTGTTGTAGGAAGTGATGCTAAATTTGGTCAATTTGAAGGAGCTGCTTATTATTATATTCCTATTTTACATAATTTAATTACAGGTTTACGCTTTGATATGCAGCAAATTGTAGGAGATATACCGTTTTATCTGAAACCATATATCGATATGAGAGGAGTGCCATCTGCTCGTTATCAAGGCAATACTACCATGTTGTTGGAATTAGAGGAACGTTGGGATTTTGTGCGTCGCTGGAGTTTGGTTGCTTTTGGTGGAGGGGGTAAAGGATTTGATGATTTTTCCAAATTTAAAGATGCCGATTGGGCCTGGAGTTATGGTGGCGGATTTCGTTATCTGATAGCACGTAAGCTTAATTTAAGAATGGGTGTTGATGTGGCCATGGGTCCCGAAGGATTTACATATTATATGATATTCGGAAGCAGTTGGTTGAGACAATAAGGTTTTGTTTTCCATTTAAAATCAGAAAGAGAGCAGGAGTTTCTCTTTCTGATTTTTTATTTGTTACAAGCAAGAAAAGATTTATAAATAAATTATAGGATACATGTCTGAAATTTCTATTTGACATAATATTAATTATAAGAAATAATTTTAAGGAAAAACTTAAGGGCTTTACATTGCTGTAAAACCCTTAAAAGACGTTGAGAATTGAATATTTGAAAAATTATCCATGAAAGATCAACATAGGCGTATCTGAATGGAAAATCATTTTGCGTGAAAGACTTGGATTGAACAAACGGCCAAAAATATTTCGTTTATGAGTATTTAATGTAATAATATCAATTTTATAATCTTTTACGAATTTTTCAATACCAGCTAAAATATCATCTTCATTTTTGATTAAATGATATTCGGTTTCTAATTCCGGATAATTGTTAATAAAATATTCTTTGATTCCGGCTAATTTAATTTCGTTCCAAACATCTTCTTTTTGTTGAATATGAATGAAATGTATTTTGAAATGGAATGGCTCTAAGAATTGGATAATTTTTTCAAAAGAAATTAAATCTTTTTGTCCGAAATTGGTAGCATATGCAATGTTCTTAACTGTCGAAAAATCAGTTAATTTTGCATTTTCTGGAATGGTAAATACCGGCACTGCACTTCTTTCAATTACTTCGGCAGTAACGCTTCCGATCAGATCAATATCTTTTTGGTTTTTACCCCTGGTTCCCATTACAATGGCCGATGGACGGTATTCTTTGCCGAAACG
>JAVBUB010000003.1:0-12056 GCA_031555675.1 Paludibacteraceae bacterium
AGATAGTTTTGAATAGTATATGGCAATACGAAATATCCGTCGGCCAAACCTTGCATCAAAGCAGATGCACCTAAACGATTGGCACCATGATCGGAGAAGTTGGCTTCGCCAATGGCGAATAAGCCGGGAATAGATGTTTGCAATTCATAATCAACCCAAATACCACCCATAGTGTAGTGAATAGCGGGATAAATCATCATTGGTGTTTCGTATGGATTTTCGTCAACGATTTTTTCGTACATCTGGAAAAGGTTTCCGTAACGAGCAGCAACCGTAGCTTGCCCTAAGCGATTGATAGCATCGGAGAAATCAAGATATACGGCCAAACCTGTAGAGCCAACACCGAATCCGGCATCACAACGTTCTTTAGCAGCGCGTGAAGCAACGTCACGAGGTACTAAGTTTCCGAAAGCAGGGTAACGGCGCTCCAAATAGTAGTCGCGGTATTCTTCTTTCAATGCGGTTGGTTTCAATTTTCCGGCACGGATCGCTTCCGCATCTTCTTTTCTTTTAGGCACCCAAATACGCCCGTCGTTACGAAGTGATTCTGACATCAAAGTCAATTTTGATTGGAATTCTCCGTGAACAGGAATACAAGTTGGGTGAATTTGAGCGAAACATGGGTTAGCGAAATAGGCTCCTTTTTTGTATACTTGAACGGCTGCAGATCCATTAGATCCCATGGCATTGGTAGATAAAAAGAATGTATTTCCGTATCCGCCTGTGCCGATTACTACGGCGTGAGCAAAGAACCGCTCGATTTTTCCGGTAACAAGGTTACGGGCAATAATACCTCTGGCACGTCCGTCGATGATTACTACATCCAACATTTCGTAACGGGTATACATTTTTACGGTACCTTTATTTATCTGACGGCTAAGTGCAGAATAAGCGCCTAATAATAATTGTTGGCCTGTTTGACCTTTGGCATAGAAAGTACGTGATACCTGAGCACCTCCGAAAGAACGGTTATCTAACAAGCCGCCATATTCGCGAGCAAAAGGTACACCTTGTGCTACACATTGGTCAATAATAGAGTTGGATACTTCGGCCAAACGGTATACGTTGGATTCGCGTGCACGATAGTCGCCGCCTTTTAATGTGTCATAAAACAAACGATAAACAGAGTCGCCATCATTCGGATAGTTTTTAGCAGCATTAATACCTCCTTGTGCTGCGATAGAGTGCGCACGGCGTGGGGAATCCTGAATACAGAAATTCAATACATTGAAACCCATTTCTCCAAGTGAAGCAGCAGCTGATGCTCCGGCCAAACCAGTACCTACTACAATAATGTCTAAACGGCGTTTATTTGCCGGATTCACTAATTTCTGATGGTTTTTATATTCTGTCCACTTATCGGCTAATGCGCCTTGAGGGATTTTTGAATTTATAGTTGTCATATATCTAATGATTTTTTATTGATGAAAAATTATGCGCAAACTCCTGAACAACAAAAGCTTTTAATGAAAAATGCAACTACAACAAGTGCAAATCCCAAAATCAGAATCGTTACATATGCATTACCGATGCATCTCCAGCGGTTAAACCATTTCTGGTTGTTGATTCCTATTGTTTGTAATGCACTCCAGAATCCGTGTGTCAAGTGAAACCACAATGCTCCTAAAGCAACCAAGTATATAACAACAAAAATAGGATCGGCAAATGTTTGCGCAATATGGTAAGCACCGTCGGCAGCTTTTGATAAAGCAAATTCATCAACGTGTACTCCTATTTTGTGCAATATCTCTACCAATTGCATTTTAGCCCAGAAATTATAAAGGTGTAAAACCAAAAATGCTGCTACGGCAATTCCGAGAGCCAGCATATTTTGTGATGCCCATTCTACTTCTTTAGGCTTAGCTGTTACAGCGTAAGCATTGTTTCCTCTTGCTTTTCTGTTGTTGAGATACAACACAAAAGCGTACACCATGTGAATAATGGCTCCGGCAGCCAATACTGCTGTTCCAACCAAAGCATACCAGTTAGAACCCAAGAACGCACATATCATGTTATAGCCTTCGGGCGAAATGATCGCGACTAAGTTCATGCACATGTGAAACGTCAAAAAGAGAATCAAAAAAGTTCCGGTAATACTCATAATGAGCTTTTTACCAATTGAAGAACAAATTAACCACATAGATTTTGTATTAAATTGATTAAAAATGAATATATATTGAAAGATTGTGCAAAATTAGCAGAATAAGGGATATAAACAAAAGTATTATGGGGAAAATCTTAATTATTTGTCCTTTCTTGCTGATTTTCGAATTATGTTTTTTTATATAAATAAACCCGTGGTGCATCTAAACGATACGGATTTTTTTAATTGTTAATATTTCGATTATTCAATTTGTGAATATAGAGAAATATTAAAATGAAAATCGCAAAAAAGATGTCTTTCTTTGCGATTTTATTCTTTTGTTAAAAATGTATTTTTTAATTACCCATTTCCGAAAGGAATTTAATGCGTACCAAGCGAATTTCTTCTTCAGAGAATTCATTTTCGCCAAGTTCATTTAAGGCATCTTCTACTTTATCTGTTTCAGCTTCTTTAAAGTAATCGAAGATTTCGTCAATGTGTTCATCATCCATAATCTGATGCAGAAAATAATCAATGTTGATTTTTGTTCCGGAATAAACAATGGCTTCTATCTCGTCAAGCAAAGTTTTAATTTCTAATCCTTTAGACTCGGCGATGTCGTCTAAAGCAATCTTTCTGTCGATAGCCTGTATAATAGAAACTTTGAGCTTGGATTTATTGGCGACCGTACGAACACGCAAGTCTTCGGGGCGTTCTATTTCGTTTTCTTGAACGTGCTTTTTAATCAGGGTTACAAATTCTTCTCCATAGCGTTTGGCTTTTCCTGCACCTACTCCCGGAATATTCTGTAGTTCATCCAACGTAATAGGATAAGTGGTGGCCATGGCCTCCAAAGAAGGATCCTGGAAAATAACAAATGGCGGAAGTTCCAGCTTCTTCGACATTTTTTTACGTAAGTCTTTCAGCATCGAAAACAATATAGGATCTACCGCACAGCTGGCGCCACCCCGAACGGGAGCATCTTCCTCTTCTTCTTCGAAATCATTGTCCTTCGTTATAGGAAAAGGAGTTGGATTCTTAAGGTATTCATGTCCGGCTTTGGTTATTTTTAATAATCCGTAGTTTTCTATGTCTTTGTCGATATATCCGGCAATCATACCTTGTCGTATGACTGAATGCAACAATTTTTCATCTTCTTTTCCTGCGGTTCCGAATATTTCGAGTTCTTCGTGTTCGTATGATTTTACTTCCGTTGTTTCTTTTCCGATTAAAACATCTACAATATGTTCTGCCTTAAATTTTTCTTTCAATAATATGATGGCTTCCAATACCATACATAGCAATTCTTGCCCTTCCATTTGTTTTTTTGGGTTTAAACAGTTATCGCAACTTCCACAATTGTCTTCGGTGTATTCTTCTCCAAAATAATGAAGTAGTAGTTTGCGGCGGCATACCGAAGATTCTGCATAAGCTGCAGTTTCTAATAATAATTGTTTTCCTATTTCTTGTTCAGCAATGGGTTTTCCCTGCATGAACTTTTCGAGTTTTTGTAAATCTTTATAAGTGTAAAAAGTAACGCATTGTCCTTCTCCACCATCTCGTCCAGCGCGTCCCGTTTCCTGGTAATAACCTTCGAGGCTTTTAGGAATGTCATAGTGGATTACAAACCGCACATCCGGCTTATCTATTCCCATACCGAAAGCAATGGTAGCTACAATAACATTTACTCTTTCCATCAAAAAACTATCCTGATTGGCAGAGCGGGTAGCAGAATCCATTCCGGCGTGGTAAGCCAGCGCGCTAATGCCGTTTACTTGCAGTGTTTCTGCGAGTTCTTCCACTTTCTTGCGGCTTAAGCAATATATAATACCCGATTTTCCAGAATTAACCTTGATATATTTGATAATTTCTTTGTCAATATTATTACTCTTGGTCCTTACCTCATAATACAGGTTGTTTCTGTTAAAAGAAGATTTAAAAACCATGGCTTCGATCATGCCTAGATTTTTCTGTATATCATGTTGTACTTTTAAGGTGGCAGTGGCTGTAAGCGCAATAACAGGAGCTGATCCTATTTCATTGATAATCGGCCTTATTCTCCTGTATTCTGGACGAAAATCGTGGCCCCATTCCGAAATACAGTGTGCTTCGTCGACTGCATAAAAAGAGATTTTGACTTGTTTCAGAAATTCTATGTTTTCTTCTTTGGTAAGTGATTCCGGGGCTACATACAATAATTTGGTGCGCCCGCTCAGGATATCGCTTTTAACTTGCTCTATAGAGGCTTTTGTTAATGAAGAATTGATAAAATGAGCTACTCCGTCTTCTTCGCTAAAGTTTCGCATGGCATCTACCTGATTTTTCATCAGGGCGATAAGTGGTGAAATGACAATAGCTGTTCCCTCCATTAGCAGGGATGGCAATTGATAACATAAAGAGTTACCTCCTCCGGTAGGCATCAGAACAAAAGTATCTTTTCCTTCAAGTACATTTGTAATAATGTCTTCTTGATTGCCTTTAAAGGTATCAAAGCCAAAATGTTTCTTTAATTGTCCAACTAAAAGTGTCTTGTTTGCCATGGAAAAAATCCTTCTGTAAGAACGGAATTATCTGCTTGTACCTTCAGTAATTCCTATTAAACAAATTTAAAAACAAGTTTGCATATAATCCTAATATTTTTTGAGAAAAATTTTCATTTTATCAAAAACAATCAATGGATAGTGACTATATTGCTGAAAATCAATAAAACATTTGTCATCCATCATTAATAAAAGACAGAAAAATAAACAACATTGATTACTTGGTCAATATCGCATATGTATATGCAAATTGCTTGAATAAAGTAAAAGTAAGGATAATTTTCTAAAGAAAAAAAATATTTTTGGCGAAATTTATAATAGAAAAAAACTATTATAATCTGTTTATACTGGCTTTTTCAAATTTTTGTCTGGCATAATTCAAGTTTATGTCCAGTTTTTCCATTTTTTCGGATGGAATTTCGAACATGGCATCCATCATAATGGTTTCAACAATAGAACGCAGCCCGCGTGCTCCTAATTTAAACTCAATGGCTTTATCTACAATATATTCTAATACATCTTCGTCGAACGAAAGTTCCACATCATCCATCGCAAAAAGCTTGACATATTGTTTGATAATAGAATTTTTAGGTTCGGTAAGAATGCGTCGTAAAGCATCCCTGTCCAATGGATTTAAATAGGTTAGAATAGGTAGACGCCCGATTATTTCGGGAATAAGTCCGAAAGATTTCAAATCTTGCGGCGAAATATATTGAAGCAGGTTATTCCTGTCGATACCGTCATTGTTTTTCGCAGCGGCATACCCTACCACGCGAGTATTGAGGCGTGCGGCTATTTTCTTATCTATGCCGTCAAAAGCGCCACCACATATAAACAGGATATTTTGAGTGTTTACTGGTATCATTTTTTGATCGGGATGTTTACGTCCTCCTTGCGGTGGTACATTTATAATAGAACCTTCCAGTAATTTCAATAATCCTTGTTGCACGCCTTCGCCGCTAACATCACGGGTAATGGATGGGTTGTCGCTTTTGCGGGCTATTTTATCTATTTCGTCAATAAAAACAATGCCGCGCTCTGCCGCTTTTACATCGTAATCGGCTACTTGCAACAAGCGGGTAAGTATGCTTTCTATATCTTCACCCACGTAACCGGCTTCGGTTAGTACTGTAGCATCTACAATAGTAAAAGGAACGTGTATTTTACGGGCAATGGTTTTGGCCAGCAAGGTTTTTCCGGTTCCGGTAGAACCTACCATAATGATGTTTGATTTTTCTATATCAACATCATCCGTATTTTTCTTTTGTAATAAGCGTTTATAATGATTGTAAACAGATACGGAGAGGTACCTTTTGGCATCATCTTGTCCAATGACATAATCGTCCAGGAATTTTTTTATTTCCTGTGGTTTGGGTAAACTGTTTTTATTTAGTTGAAATTCGTTCCCTTTTTCCAGCGATTCGTTTACGATGTCGTTGGCATTTTTGGCGCAATCACTGCATATATTTGCGTCTGCTCCGGTAATCAATAATTCAACTTCTCTTTTAGGACGGCCACAGAAGTGACATCTTTCGGCAACTTTTGTCATGTCTTTATTTTTGAACGCAAATAACGCAAATTACACTAATTCTCACAAATGATTTTTAGAAAATAATTCAGATTTATTCTAAGAAAAGATAAAAGATCCGAAATGATATTCTGTATTTGCGTTAATTAATATAATTTGCGTTATAAAGTTCTTGATTTAATTTTTATTTTTTTATCAATATTTCGTCAATCATACCGTATTCTTTGGCTTCGGTTGCTGTCATCCAGTAATCGCGATCGGAATCGGCATGAACTTTTTCGTATGTATTCCCCGAATGCTCGGCAATGATGGTATAGAGTTCTTTTTTAATTTTTTGAATTTCGCGGGCTGTAATTTCGATGTCGGAAGCTTGCCCTTGCGCGCCACCCATGGGTTGGTGTATCATAACACGAGAGTGTTTTAGTGCCGAGCGTTTCCCTTTTTCTCCTGACACTAATAATACGGCTGCCATAGAAGCTGCCATTCCGGTACAGATAGTGCCTACTTTACTGCTGATGAACTGCATGGTGTCATAAATACCCAAACCGGCATAAACAGATCCGCCGGGGCTGTTTATATAAATAGAAATGTCTTTTCCCGGGTCGGATGAATCGAGGAAGAGTAGCTGGGCTTGTATGACATTGGCTGTATAATCATCCACTTGTGTGCCGAGGAAAATAATTCTGTCCATCATCAACCGTGAAAATACGTCCATTTGGGTTACGTTTAACTGACGTTCTTCCAAAATACTGGGAGATATATAGTTGCTGGTTATATCCGCATATTTGTCGAGTGCTAAGCTGTTTAATCCCAGATGCTTTGTCGCATATTTTTTAAATTCATTGTTCATGTCCATATCAAATATTTTTTTAGTTTATAGTAATAGAACAAATATTATGCCAAAAAGATTTGTACAAATATAAGAAAAGTCAGTAAAATAAAAGAGGCGCATTAGATTTTGCGCCTCTTTTATTCAGAATAAAAATCTTATTTTTCTTCAAACATTTTATTGAAATCTTCAATGGTAGTGTCTGTTGTTTCTAAGGTAACAGCTTCTTTAATTGCACTGAAAACTTTTTCTTCGATTACTTTTTCAAACATATTGCGTGCAGTATCCTGGTTTTTCATCATATCTCTGGAGTAATTTTCCAAAATATCATCAGGAACGGAAAGCATACCGTATTGTGCAAATTGGGCTTTGGCTACTTTTTTGGCAAATATATCCATGTCGGCCATTTCGGCTTTTATATCTTTGTCTTTCGCAATTTTATCTTTGGCAATATGAAATTTCAAGTCTTCGAGCATTTTTTCGAATTGCTCGTCCACTTGTTCTTGCGTCATATTCTTGTTGGTTTCGAGTACCCAACGTTTTAAGAATACCTCTGGAAATTCGGCTTTTTTCATTTTCTTCAAGATAGCATCTTTCACGTCAAGGCCAAATTTGTATTCGCTGTCGGTATTCAGTGTTTCCTGTAATCCTTCAGCTATTTTTGCCATGAATTCTGCTTCGCTTTTTACTGCGCCTTCTCCAAAAACTTTGTCGAAAAGTTCCTGATTCATTTCGGCTTCGTTGTAGCGGGTAATGCCATCAATAGTAATGGTAATATCGCCGGCCATATTGGCAGCTATTTCTTTTTCTATTTTGAGGAATGATGCTATTTCTGCTTCGTTTTTATCGAAAGCTTTTTGCGGGTTGAATGTGATGGTGTCTCCTTTTTTTGCTCCGATGAATTTAGCACTTATCTTTTTATCTTTCATATAAGCGGGAGTAAGTACGGCGCTTTCTACGGTTATACCGCCTTCAATTTCTTTTCCTTTGGCATCGGTTTCTACTGCATTGCCTTTTACCATGTCTTTTTCTTCAACGGCTTCTTCCTGAGAATAGTTCCCAAAACGTCCGGTATAGGCCTTTACCTGATTGTCGATCATTTTTTCATCAGGTACAATATTGTAGAATTTGATTTTATCTTTTTTGGTAAAGTCGATATTGAAATCGGGAGCCAATCCTAAGTCAAAAGAGAATGTAAATTCTTCTGCGGTGTCGAAATCAAAAACTTCCTGGTTTTCTGATGGAAGTGGTTCGCCCAATACCGCTAAGTCGTTATCTTTGATGTAGTCGAAAAGACTATCAGAAACTAATTTATTAACTTCTTCGGCCAAGAGAGCTTTTCCGTACATTTTGTTCAACAATCCCATGGGTACCATTCCCGGACGAAATCCCGGAACGTTGGCTTTTTTACGATAGTCGCGCAATGTTTTCTCTACTTTTTCTTCGTAATCGGCTTTTGTAACTTTGATTGTTAAAACAGCATTTACCGCATCAACGGTTTTTTTCTCAATATTCATACGTAAATATTTTATTTTTTACATTAGGGTCGTATGGAACTCGCATTTTCATTATATTTATAGTTTACATTAATGTAACTGCTTGTTTCATATGGTATTTAATAAATTTTCTTTAGCCTATTATCCACAAATAGAGGTCATTAATGCATATCTTAATTTTAATGAGGTGCAAAGTTAATAATTTTTTAAGTAACCAAAACATGTTTGTAATAAAAAAGAAAAAATTCTATGTTTGAGACAAAAAATTATGTAAGTTTGCAGCTTCATTTTCCGAATAAAAAACATTATACATTATGCAAAAAACGTACAAAGCTGTTTCTCCGGCAGAAGCAGTAAAAGTGATTAAAAGTGGCGACCATGTCCACTTAAGCTCTGTAGCGAGTGCACCTCAGGTTCTTATCAAAGCAATGTGCGACCGCGGTGATGCAGGCGAGTTGAAAGATGTTCATATTCACCATTTGCATACCGAAGGGCCTGCACCTTATACCGAAGCAAAATACGAAGGTATCTTCCAACACGATGCATTCTTTGTTGGTGGAAATGTTCGTAAAAGCGTGCAAGCGGGTTTTGCCGATTATATTCCGATTTTTTTAAGTGAAACACAACGTTTGTATCGCGATGGTTACATCAAATGTAATGTAGCTATGATTCAGGTTTGTCCGCCGGACGTTCACGGATATGTTTCTTTGGGAACTTCTGTTGATGCTACTTTGGCTGCCGTAGAAACTGCCGATCATGTTATTGCGGTAGTAAATCCGAATGTTCCTCGTGCTTTGGGTGATGCTTTGATCCCCATGAGTATGATCGATATTTTTGTTGATGATAATACTCCCCTTGAGCCTGCTCACTTTAGCGAGCCAGACGAAATTGAAGTTGCCATAGGTAAACACTGTGCCGCATTGATCGAAGACGGCGCTTGTCTTCAAATGGGTATCGGTGCTATTCCTAATGCGGTATTGGCACAATTGGGTAATCACAAAGACTTGGGTATTCATACCGAAATGTTTGCCGACGGAGTACTTCCATTGGTGGAAGCTGGTATTATCAATGGTGCTAACAAAGGAGTTGACAAAGGAAAAATGGTTTCTACCTTTTTGATGGGATCTCCTAAAGTATATGCGTTTATCGATAATAATCCCCAGGTGTTGATGAAAGACGTAGGTTATACCAACGATCCGTTTATCATTGCCCAAAACCCTAAAACAACAGCTATCAACTCTGCTTTACAGGTTGACTTAACCGGACAGGTTTGTGCAGATTCTTTAGGTACTAAATTCTACTCGGGTGTTGGTGGTCAAATTGACTTCGTATATGGAGCTTCTCGTTCTAAAGGAGGAAAAACAATTATTGCCATGCCTTCTGTAACCAATAAAGGTGTTAGTAAAATTTCGAATGCACTGACTTCCGGGGCAGGTGTAGTTACAACCCGTAACCACATCCACTGGTTTGTATCCGAATATGGTGCGGTTAACTTGTATGGAAAAACATTACAGGAACGTGCTAAATTAATGATTAGTGTAGCGCATCCGGACCACAGGGAAAGATTGGAACAGGAAGCTTTCGAAAGATTCGGTTCACATTTCCGTTTTGTAACGAAATAAGATCTTCAATAATAGAAAAGAACGAAAGAGCATCAATTTGATGCTCTTTTGTCGTTTTATGAATTATTAATAAAAGTAATAGAACTTTTGGTAAATACGGTTGTTAAAAAACTAGATAATAACTTAGTGTAGGGGAAAGATTGTTTTATAGACCATATTTAATTCAAGATTCAAAATTATCTGTAAAACATCCTCAATGCGTATGTTGAATATTGAATCTTAAATGTTGAATTTATTACTCTTTAGACCTTTATAAATAACAAATAAAAAATATGAACAAGAGAAATATGATGATAGCCGGAGCCCTTATTGGTGGTGCGGCTTTAGGTATTGGAGCATTTATTGCCTACCGAAGATTGAATACTATTCCCAAAGGTGCTGTAGCCATTAAGCCGTTTGAAATAGACAAATATCTGGGTAAATGGTACGAAATAGCCCGTTTGGATTATCGCTTCGAAAGCAATATGAACCATGTGACGGCAGAATATTCATTAAACGAAGATGGTAGCGTACAAGTAGTAAACCGAGGATATGACGAAGAAGAAGGCGAACTGAAAGAATCTGTAGGAAAAGCCATATTTGCCGGAGATACTGACGAGGCTAAGTTATTGGTGTCTTTTTTCGGCCCGTTTTATGCCGGATATAATGTTATAGCCATCGATACGGAATATAGATATGCCTTGGTAGCCGGAAGGAATTTGGATTACCTATGGTTGCTTTCCCGAAGAAAGCGTATGCCGGATTCTGTGAAAATATATTTCCTGGAAAAAGCGGCAGAGCTGGGCTATAATATTGAGGATTTAGTTTGGACGGAACAGGGATAATCGTTTGTCATAAACAAAGAGAGCTGCAATTTGCAGCTCTCTTTGTTTATCTATAGTTAAGTGATTTACGGGGCAACTTTCATTATCTTTCCGGAGGAAATTATTTGTGTGTCTTGCAACATCCGGTAAATATACAATCCTGCTGAGATATGGCTTAAGTTTAATAACTGATCATCCGAATTGATTTTCTTGCGCATCAATATTTTTCCGTTTAAGTCTGTTAATTCAAACACTTGCCCTGAAGAGTTTTGTATGCTCAGGTTGTCTTTAACCGGATTGGGACTTATGATGTTTTGGGGAGAGTTTGTTTTGTTAAGCCCGGATGTATTACACTCGTCTTCCTTGAAATACCAAGCGTCGGTACTATAAATGATTTTATCTCCCTTTTTTATATAATTAATAGCAAAAGGATCTTCCATTATCCGCTTATTTAATGCTTCAGGGAAAGTATATGTCAGTATCTGCCCGTTTAATGCATCAGGTAAAAAGTTGTTTAAAGTGCCAATACCTTCGATCCATGTTTCATAATTTTCCAAGTTAAAACGTTTTCGCAGTTTACCGTCAATTTCTACCATGTCTATTTCCAACACCTCATAAGAAAGCTCGGTATATGAACTATACATATAATCTCCTACTTCCAGGTTAAAATCATAAATCAGTCTCTCGTTAACAGAATTTGGTAAAACTATATATACTTTTTTATCTTCCTCCCGCATAGCGGCACTATAAACAGTTGCGCTATGAAAAATTTTAAAGGAGCAACTGGTATAATATAATTTTTTATAATCTTTTTCATTTATAATGGTATCTCCATTAAATTGGTAACGAGTGTAATCAGCAGCATATAAAGGTCTGCTGGGACTATAATATTCTATTCCAATGATGTAAAAATGATGTTGTAATAAATGCTAATAGTAGAATTTTTGTTTTCATACATTTAAATTTTTAGATTATATTGCAAAGATAACTCAATAGAAATAGAAAAAGACCATCAACTACCCATTTGAGTAGTTTTTAAAAATAGATTGTTCAAAAATGTGGGTATCTTTTCTCATACTGTTTTGTCTTGTTTGACAGAAATTTTTAATGAGGCAATAATTTACCTAAATCATTTATTAACATTGACGGATAGCA
>JAVBUB010000154.1:0-3713 GCA_031555675.1 Paludibacteraceae bacterium
ATGATTTTTGGGAAAGTGGCGTAGCGCATCCGGATTTGATATTGAACGATCTGGTTAAAATTTTGCATACCGAGTTGTTGCCCGGATATGAGTTGGTATATATGAAAAAGGTAGAATAAATAGATGAAGACTAAAACATTATTTATTGCTTTTGCTATTCTTCTTTTGGTACTTTTTATTCTGGATATTTTATTCGGTAGCATTCTTATTCCCTTTTCCGATTTTATTTTTGCGATCAAAGGCGATAACAGTATTTACAAGGAAATCATTTTTAATTTTCGTCTGCCCAAAGCGCTAACAGCCATATTGGCAGGCGCGGCTTTGTCTGTTGCCGGTTTGTTAATGCAAACACTGTTTCGTAACCCATTGGCAGGGCCCGATGTGTTGGGAATTACTTCCGGTGCCAGTCTTGGCGTTTCGTTGTTTGTGCTGGCTTCGTCCGCTTTTCTGCCTGCTTTTCTAATAGCATCAGGCTGGGGGCAGGTGTTAGGCGCTGTTGTAGGTGCTACGTTGGTTTTGTTACTGGTGTTGGCCGTATCTTTGCGTGTGTCCAGTTCCGTTTCGCTGCTTATTATTGGTATTATGTTCGGTAGTATTACCGGATCTATTGTCAATATCCTGCAAAGCATCAGCAATCCGGATGCGTTGAAAATCTATATAGTGTGGACTTTTGGCAGTTTGGGAGCCGTAACATGGACTTTTATGAAAATTATGGCGCCTATTGTTGTTGTGGGACTTATGTTGGCTTTGTTTCTTCAGAAGAAATTGAACGCTATTTTATTGGGCGAGTATTATGCACAAAATTTGGGTGTCTCTGTTTTTCGGACACGTTTTTTAATAATAGTGGCTACCAGTTTACTGGCGGGTACTGTAACTGCTTTTACCGGGCCTATTGCATTTATCGGTGTGGCGGTTCCTCATTTGGCACGCGGAATTTTTCAATCGTCCAATCATCGTGTAACCATTCCGGCCTGCATGCTTTGTGGTGCCTCGCTGATGCTGGTATGCGATATTGTGTCGCAATTGCCGGGTGGTGGCTATACTTTGCCTATTAATTCTATCAGCGCGCTGTTTGGAGCGCCGTTGATTATTTGGGTTATTTATAAAAAGAAAACATTATAAAATCGTTAGTATATAGTGAAGATTGTTTGATAAACCTTTTTTATTTTTAGTTGTACATTTTAAATTTTACGTAGATAACTCCGCGATTGTGCCAAAACGTATAACGTATAACGTACTACGTAAAACTTTATTCTTTAATTATTATTGAACATCTTTTAATCATGATATTACAAACGCAAAATTTATCCGTAGGCTATAAAAAGTCCCGTACTTCGGTTGTTGTTCAGCACAATATTAATGTTGGACTGCAAGAGAAGGAAGTGGTATGCCTTATTGGTCCGAATGGTTGCGGGAAATCTACCTTGTTACGTACGTTGGGCGGATTGCAGAAACCATTGTCCGGAAGCGTTTTTATTAAAGATCAGCTCTTCGAAGAATTATCTGGCGCATCTAAGGCTCTTCTGATAGGCCTTGTGTTGACGGAACAGGTAAGTATAGGTAAAATGACCGTGTTGGAAATGGTTGCCTTGGGGCGTTATCCTCATACCGGCTGGTTAGGAAATTTGTCGGAAACAGATGCTCAAAAGGTAAATGAATCTATAGAACTGGTGCATTTAACCCATAAAAAGGATAGTCTCTTTGATGAACTTTCGGATGGGGAAAAACAGCGGGTAATGATTGCCAAAGCTTTGGCACAGGATACACCCATTGTATTGTTCGACGACCCTACGGCTCATCTCGATTTGCCCAACAGGGTAGAGATCATGTTATTATTGAGGAAACTTGCTAAACAAACAGGTAAATCTATTTTGCTTTCTACCCACGAGCTGGACTTGGCTTTGCAGGCGTCGGACAAAATCTGGCTCATGCAACAAGACGGTATTATTTGTGGTCTACCCGAAGAACTTGTTATAAACGGCAACTTGCAACATGTTTTTCAAAATAAATCTTTTAATTTCGATGAAAAAACCGGTAATTTTGTCATGAATTATCCTACCGGGAAAAATATTTTTGTAACGGGCGATGAGGTGTTGTGTTACTGGACCAAAAGAGCCCTGTCTCGCGAAGGATATGTATTTGATCCTTATTCTGACATAAAATTGAATGTAGATAGTAAAACATCTTATTTACTGGAGAAAGCAGGACAAAAAACTTATTTTACAAATCTGAAAGAATTGCTTGAATTTCTAAGTTTATAATCTTAGTGTAGGAATAAGTTTTATAAATGATTTATTGTTATATTTTAGTAAACAAGTAAATCAGAGACCGTTGTTTTATCTTTATTTTCGCTTACTTGTTACTAAATATTATTGATTACTTATATATGAAATCCGAAAACGAATTAAAGTCAATTACCAATTTTATAGCCGAATATGCTACCTGCTTATTGGGATCGGGTGTTCATACTTCGAGGGTTATACGAAACTCAAGAAGAATTGGAGATTCTCAGGAGGTGGAAATCAGAATGACTACTTTTCAGAAAAGCATTATTTTAACTGTCTATGATAAGGATAGCGATAATGTTTATACCGAAGTGGTTGAAATACCCGCTTTGCCCATTAGTTTTGCCCTCAATTCGGAACTTAGTTCGTTAAGTTGGGAAGCCTATGACGACCATCTTTCCCTGGATATATTAAAAAAAAAATATAACCAGATTGTTGTCAGACCTAAGATGAATCCTTATCTTATTCTGTTGCTGGTAGGGTTGGCCAACGCATCTTTTTGCCGATTGTTTCATGGCGATTGGGGAGCTGTTGGTATTGTATTTCTGGCAACGCTCGTTGGTTTTTTTATCCGCCAGCAAATGCAGAAAAAACATATAAATCATTTTATTGTATTTGCCGTTTCAGCTTTTTCCGCTTCGATGTGCGCTTCTACAAGCCTGTTTTTTGAAAGTGTGGATAATACCATTGCTATTGCTACCAGCGTGTTATTCCTGATTCCGGGAGTACCTCTTATTAACGGAGTACTGGATATTTTGGAAGGGCATACCTTGACGGGTTTTTCGAGGTTGATTCAGGCGTTTTTATTGATTATATGTCTTGCTGTGGGCTTGTCTTGTTCATTATTATTGTTTAAGAATAATTTATTATGATATTGATAGATATTGTAGCAGACGGTTTGTTGGCCGCTGTTGCCGGTATAGGATTCGGAGCCATTTCACATCCGCCCAAGAGAGCCTTTTTACATATTGCCATATTGGCGGCGGTAGGACATGCCTTGCGTTTTTGCCTCATGAATTATGTTGGTATGGATATCGCGACCGGTTCATTTTTAGCGGCACTAACAATAGGTTTTGGAAGTTTGTGGTTGGGTTCCATATCTCACTGTCCTACCACTGTATTGTATATTCCAGCTCTGTTGCCCATGATACCAGGAATGTATGCCTACAAAACAATATTTGCACTGGTCATGTCTATTCAGAGCTTGAAAGTACACGAATTGCAGGAACAATATATACAAGAACTACTTGCAAACGATACTGTAACAGGCAGTGTAGTCTTTTTACTGGCTTTCGGAACCACTATTCCATCTTTTATATTTTCCAAGATAACTTACTCTATGACACGTAAGCACAAGGCGACAAAAACAACGATTTTACATAATGACTAATAGATTATCCGCCGCTTTTTTTGAAAATGATGTCCTGT
>JAVBUB010000227.1:0-4821 GCA_031555675.1 Paludibacteraceae bacterium
CTTTCAAAATATATCATTAAATCTTATCAGTTACTTAAATTGTACCTGACAACACAAAATACCCGGACTTAATTCCAAAAACAATAAAAAAATGTTTTTATCGTTTCATATCCAATAAATGATTATTTCCCATCTATTCAAAGAAAAATATTATATTTGTGACATAAAATACTGCATTTTTGAAAAGAGAGGCAAAATTCCCTTTATTAAATATGAAAAAAACACTTCAGATTCTATTGATCTTCGCTCTCTTTGCCGGAGCAAATGCCTATGCACAAAAAAATACCTTTGGTGTAAAAATAGGAGGAAACCTTTCTAACCTCGGAGGAAAAGATGTATCTATTGATGTAATCAGCTCTAAAGTCGGTTTTGTAATTGGCGGAACTGTTGATTTTGAAATTAATAATCATCTCTATCTGCTTTATGGATTGGATTTGACCCAAAAAGGCTATAAAATGGAGGACGGCGACGGTACAAGAACCATGCGTCCTTTGTTCCTGCAATTACCTGTTCATCTCGGATATAAACTGAAATTCGATGTCATGAATATTGTTTTCCGGATAGGCCCATACCTGGCATACGGAATCGGAGGAAAATCACACTCAGATGTCAAATCGCTCGACGGAGTCAAGTATTTTGACCGTGATACCAATGGCGCTGATAGATTTGATCTTGGCCTTGGGATAGGTTTTGGTGCAGAATTCGGTAAATTTGGCGTTAATCTTGGCTATGACTGGGGATTTGTAAAAGTATATGAAGGTTTGGCCGATTATAACAGATGCGCTTCTTTATCGGTAGGATATAGGTTTTTAAAATAAAAAATTAATATCATGAAACAAGCACTTGTATTAATGTAAACCATAGATAATGAAAATGCGAGTTCCATACAAACTTAATGTAAAAAAATAAAACATTCACGTATGAATAAAAAAATCTCTTTATTAAAAACACAATACAAAGTAGCATACCTTATTTTATTAAGCTTTTTCCTGGTTTTTTTATCGGGATGTAATGGAAGTCAACAAAAGAATAAAAATGGAGATACCCAAACAGAGGCTTATGACTCAACCCCATACGCCCATGTTCCGGAACCCGAAGATGTAGTAATGTATGAAGTTAATTTACGGGCTTTTTCCGAAAAAGATGCCCTTAAAGCCGTTATCGGAAGACTTGATGAAATAAAATCTTTGGGAACCAATGTTATTTGGCTGATGCCTCTTTATAAACAAGGCGAAGGCCCTAGAAACGTAAAAGAAGATTTAGGCTCACCCTATTGCATTAAAGACTATAAAGCTGTTAATCCCGAATACGGAACCATCGACGATTTGAAGCTGTTGGTAACAAAAGCACACGAAAAAGGTATGGCCGTTATTTTAGACTGGGTAGCCAATCATACTTCTTGGGATAACGAATGGATCAATAACAAAGGATGGTATACCACCAATGCCAATGGAGAAATAATTCATCCCGTTCCTACCGATTGGACTGATGTTGCCGACTTGAATTACGATAATGCCGATATGCAGGCTGCCATGATAGATGCCATGAAATTTTGGTTTACCGAAGCCAATATTGATGGTTACAGATGTGATGCCGCAGATTTTATAAGCCCAATCTCCTTGTTCTGGACAAAAGCGGTATCAGAACTACGTGAATTTAATAGTGAACGAAGAATATTAATGTTGGCCGAAGGACATGAACAAGATTATTTTGCCGCCGGTTTTGATATGGACTATGGCTGGAATTTTTATGCCAGAACGGACAGTGTTTATAATAAATATGATGAATATTCTTTCTCTAAGTTCTTTGCAGGATACACAAGAGAAGTTAATGCAGGCAAAAAGCAAGTACATTTTACTACCAATCACGATAAATCTGCCTGGGAAAAAACAGATGTGCAATTATTTAACGGCGAAAGAGGAGCCATGTCGGCATTTGTACTCACTGCCACCTTGGGCGGTATACCATTAATATACAGTACTCAGGAAATAGGGCGTGAAGAGATAGTTCCATTTTTTAGCTGTACTTCTATCGATTGGAACTCTAATCCTGCTATACTTAATGAATACAAAGCGATCATGAAAGCATATACTTCGTCAGATATTTTTGCCAGGGGAACCCTCGAAACCTTTCCGGCTATAGCCGATGTAGCCTGCTTTACCAAATCAAAAGACAACAAAAAAGTAATGGTAGCCGTAAATGTGAAAAACAAAGCTGTAGCTTTTGCCGTTCCACAACAATATGTCGGTACCAGTTGGAAAAACATGATGGATGATAATACTACTATTTCTTTGTCGTCGGCGATAGAGATGCCTGCTTATCAATATTATATATTGGAAAAACAATAAATTTCGGTAAATTAAGTTTTAAAAGCGTGTTACATTTTGTAATGCGCTTTTTTTGTGATATTTATTTTCATTAGTTTTGCATTATAAAAAAATAGATCTTCAAATGACAAAAAAAACAAAGATTATCCTTATCATAGCCATTGTGTTATTAATTGCCGGCATGGCTATATTTCCCCAAATAAAACAAAGCATATCGCCCGATAAAAGGCAGGAAATAAGCGAAGTTGTAAGCCTGAAGAGAAATGCCCCTTTACAGGTAAACGCCCAAGTGTTGAAGTACGAAACGATAGGCGATATTTTCAGGACAAAAGGAATTCTGATGCCCGACGAGGAAGTGGATCTCTCTTTCGAAACATCAGGTAAGATTACCAATATTTATTTTAAAGAAGGCACTTCTGTAACAAAAGGCGAATTATTGGCCAAGGCAAACGATGATCTTTTGCAGGCCGAATTGAAAAAACTGAAAGCGCAATTGCCGTTGGCGATGGATCGCGTAGCCCGCCAAAAAGCGTTGTTGGAAAAAGATGCCGTGAGTCAGGAAGCCTATGAATCTGTAACTACCGAACTTGAAAAACTCTACGCGGATATGGAACTGGTAAAAGCCCGCATTGCCCAAACCGAACTTCGCGCCCCTTTTGATGGCATTGTCGGTTTACGTTTTGTGAGCGAAGGTACCTATGTGTCGCCCAGTACCATGGTATCGAAATTAACAAAGATATCACCTTTGAAAATAGAATTTTCGGTAAACGAACGGCAGGCTAACGATATAAAGCCCGGCACAAAACTGCTGTTTACCGTAGAAGACAGCGACCAGGAATATGCGGCTACGGTATATGCCATAGAATCAAGATTGGATGAAAGGACACTTTCGCTCAAAGCGCGCGCCATTTATATGAATGAGCAACGGAAATTGAAGCCCGGACAATCTGCCAGCATTGATATAAAACTACAAGAAATAAATAATGCGTTGGTTATACCCAGCATTGCTTCTTTGGCCGAAATGGGCAAAGATAGTGTATATATCTACAAAAACGGAAAAGCGCAACAGATAGCTGTACAAAAAGGCCTGCGTACCGCTTCTTCCGTGCAGATAACCAGCGGGCTTCTGGTCGGAGACACACTCATTACAAGCGGTGTAATGCAGTTGAGAGACGGCATGGATGTGAAATTGAATTTTGTACAATAAGCATTTTCTTATTCACGGGGTAGCTCAAAGCCATCCCGTGAATGTAATACAATAAAAATAACTGTTAGCACACGGAATACACAGACTCTGATGGAATATCACTGCCTCATTTTTATATTTTGAAAACTTATTGATCTTATTTGTGGAAATCCGTATATTCCGTGTTACCCGTGTGCTATTCATTAACTTCTTAACACCATATGAATCTATCCGAATTAAGCATAAAACGACCGGTACTTTCTACCGTGTTTATCCTGATTATCCTTTTATTGGGTGCCATAGGCTACACCTATTTGGGTGTAAGAGAATATCCTAATGTTGATAATCCCGTTATTACCGTATCTGTTTCCTATCCCGGAGCCAATGCCGAAGTAATCGAAAGCCAAATCACAGAGCCGCTCGAACAAAGCATCAATGGTATACCCGGTATACGTTCCCTGGTAAGCCAGAGCAGTCAGGGGTCATCACGTATTACCGTGGAGTTTGAATTGAATGTGGATATGGAAAGGGCGGCCAATGATGTGCGTGATAAAGTATCGAGAGCCCAAAGCAAGTTACCCCGCGATAGCGATCCTCCTGTAGTATCCAAAGCCGATGCCGACTCCGATCCCATTATGCAGATAGTGGTAGCCAGCGAAAAACGTTCGCTGTTGGAATTGAGTGAAATAGCCGACCTTACCATCAAAGAACAATTGCAAACCATACAAAATGTAAGTGCGGTGGAAATATGGGGAGAAAACCGGTATTCCATGCGCTTATGGCTCGACCCGCAAAGAATGGCTGCCTATGGTATTACACCCATAGATGTAAAAAGAGCCATTGACAACGAAAACATAGAGTTGCCTTCGGGTAGCATTGAGGGAGATAATATAGAACTCTCTATCCGTACCATGGGGTTGCTGAAAACTCCCGAAGATTTTAATAATCTGATTATCAAGGAAGAAAATTTCAGGATTGTACGTTTCAAAGATATTGGCACTGCGGAGTTGGGCGCTGAGAACCGGAAAAATATTTCACGCCTTAATGGCGCACCGATGGTAGGCGTGGTGGTTATTCCACAACCCGGTGCCAACCAAATCGAAATTTCCGATGAGGTACAAAGCCGGTTAAAGCAACTGCAAAAAGACCTTCCCGAAGATGTGAGCCTTAGCATTGCCTTTGATAATACCAAGTTTATACGTTCTTCCATTGGCGAAGTAGAAGAAACCATTTATATTGCTTTTGCCCTTGTAATCTTCATTATATTTTTATTTTTGCGGGATTGGCGTGTCACACTTATACCCACGC
>JAVBUB010000224.1:0-4641 GCA_031555675.1 Paludibacteraceae bacterium
TATATTGACAACATACGCGAAGAAGCGAAAAAGCATGATACGCAGAATATTAACATTACCGATTTTATTTCGCGGATGGATTACGCGTACAGCATTGCCGACCTCATTATTTCACGCGCGGGCGCCAGTTCCATTTCCGAATTATGTTTATTGGAAAAAGCAACCATATTGGTTCCCTCTCCCAATGTTTCGGAAGATCACCAAACACACAATGCCATGGCTTTGGTAAACAAAGATGCCGCCATTATGATACGCGACAACGAAGCAGTGGAAAAACTGACAGACAAAGCGCTTGAGCTAATTCACGATGATGAGAAATTGAACAACCTGAGAAAAAATATCGCCAAACTGGCCGAACCCGATTCTGCCAACAGAATTGCCGATGAAATAATAAAACTAATTGACAATAAAGAAATAGACTTAGCAACTCATTATCCTTGCGGAACACCACGTCCCAATCTCAAATCCTCTTTAAGTCCCCTTGAGGGGGATTTAGGGGGCTGCATCTACTTCCTAGGCATTGGCGGCATCGGCATGAGCGCCCTCGCCCGCTATTTCAATGCCAAAGGGTACCAGGTAGCCGGATATGACCGGACCAGAACACCTTTGACCATAGAACTCGAAAACGAAGGCATTCATATTCATTACGAAGAAAACCTTTCGCTTATCGAAGATATTTACAAACAAAAAGAAAACTGTCTGGTAGTATACACTCCTGCTGTTCCGGCCGACAATATTGAGTTCATGTATTTTACCGAAAATGGTTTCCGGGTAATGAAAAGAGCACAACTGCTCGGAGAAGTTACCCGCCAAAGCAAAGGAATATGCATTGCCGGTACGCATGGTAAAACAACCACTTCTACCATGACCGCGCACCTTATTTATTCTTCGGCGGTAGGATGCAGCGCTTTTCTGGGAGGCGTTTCTAAAAATTACGCCAAAAATATTTTGTTTTGCGACGATAGCGATTATGTAGTAATAGAAGCCGACGAATACGACCGTTCCTTTCATCAGCTATTACCCTATATGGCACTTATTACCGCTGTAGATGCCGACCATTTGGATATTTACAACGATAAGGATAGCTTCCTGCAAAGCTTCGAACAATTTGCTTCATTAGTGCAGGAAAATGGATATCTGATTGTTAAACATGGCATTGAGTTGAACCTAAGCTTAAATAAAAACGTTACACAATACACCTACGGCATAGAACAGGGAGATTTTCACGCGGCCAATATCCACATAGAAAACGAAGAAATTACATTCGATTTTGTAACACCAACCGAAACCGTAGAAAACATTACACTGGGTGTTCCTGTTTTTATCAATATAGAAAATGGTGTAGGTGCTATGGCGTTGGCTTACTTAGCGGGAGTAAAACCAGATGAATTGAAAAAAGCAATGGCATCTTATGCAGGTATTAAAAGACGTTTTGATATACAGGTAAAAAACAACGACATCGTTTATCTCGATGATTACGCGCATCATCCCGAAGAGTTGAAAGCCAGTATCAAATCCATCAGGGCGCTGTATCCCAACCGGCATTTATGCGGTATATTTCAACCACACTTGTATACCCGCACCCGCGATTTTTACAACGAATTCGCTCAAAGCCTTTCGATGCTCGACGAATTAATACTGCTGGATATTTATCCCGCGCGTGAAAAACCGATTGAAGGAGTAACTTCCGATATTATCTTCAATCTGGTAAACATACCAAACAAAATCAGGGCCACCAAAAATGAGTTGATCGAGATATTGAAAAACAAAGAATTGAAAGGCGTATTGGTTACTTTCGGTGCAGGCGATATAGATACCTGCGTACCGGAAATAAAAGAGATGCTAGCCCCCTAAATCCCCGACCTCTATCCCCCTTCGGGTACTTTCTCCAAAGGAGAAAGAAAAAGGTAAATAATTAATGGGGACTTAAGAAATGGTAAAAACAACTATTGCTCTTTAAATAACTTTTATCAAGCACTGAGAATTAGATTCAAATATGGAAAAACCAGATAACAATACAAATCCCTTGAGGGGGAATTCAGGGGGGCTTTCACTAAAATACATATTCATCTTACTCGGCATGTTCGCCATTACGGCATATCTGGCATTCTCCATCGTTTCTTTTTCGGGAAGAGATGAAGAAAAAATATGCAAAGAAGTTAAAATAGACATCAAAGACAGTACCGAAAGAAAGTTTATAAACGAAACAACTATTAATAAAATATTGCGTAATGCAAATATCAATCCTGCCGGGCAAAAGCTAAAAGACATCAATCCCAATCAGATTGAAAAAACAATAGCCAAACATCCTGTTATAGAAGAGGTAGAATGCTATAAAACCTCATCCGGAAAAGTAAAAATAGATGTTTGGCAAAAAAAGCCCATGTTCAGGGTAATAGCAAACAATGGCGAAAACTATTATGTAGACTATAAAAGAAACAGAATGCCTTTATCTGACGATTTTGTTGCCTATATTCCCATTGTAACAGGCAATGCAAATAAAGAGTTTATAACAAAAGAATTATTTGATTTTATTGTATTTTTGCATGATCATAAATTTTGGGATTCGCAAATAGCCCAAATCAGCGTCAACAGCAACAAGGAAATAGAATTAGTACCAAGAGTCGGAAACCAGATTATCTTGCTGGGGACATTGGACAATTACGAAATAAAACTGAAAAATCTGTTTAAATTGTACGAAGAAGCATTTAACAAAGGAGGTTGGAACCAATATTCCAAAATAAACCTTCAATATGAAAAACAGATCATTTGCACTAAAAAACAACAATAAAACATATAGAGCCATGACAACAGAACAATACTACGCCGCCATCGACTTGGGAAGCTCCCAAATAACAGGAGTTGTCGCTAAGAAAACAGAAATCGGAAAAATTGAAATTATCGCTTGCGAACAAGTCGAATCGGCATGTATCAGACGTGGAGAAGTAAAAAATACACAAGATACGGCTTTCCAAATTGTAGAAATCGTTAAAAAGCTCGAAAACAATAAAGCATTAAGAGAAAACAAGCTGGAAATCAAAAAAATGTATGTCGGTTTAGGTGGACACACGCTGAAAACACAAACCAACTATGTGAAAAGGATTCTTGATACCGAAGAAGATATCGACGAATCGTTAATTGAAGATATGTATAACGAAATTCGCAAAAAAAGGATAGAAAACAGCGAAGTATACGAAGTTATTGAACAGGAATACTTAGTAGACGATGAATGGGAATTTAACCCCATAGGCATGAACTGTGGCAATTTACAAGGTTTATACCAGCTTATATATGGTAAACCCGAGCTCAGAAGAAACCTGATGCGTAGCTTTGAAAAAGCCAAACAAATGGAAATAGCAGGCTTATACATCGCTCCTATGGCGACGGCAGAAGCCGCATTAACCGAAACCGACAAGGAAATGGGTTGCGCGCTGATCGACTTTGGTGCCGACACTACATCCATATGCGTTTACTACAATGGCTATTTAAGACATGTGGCCGTAATTCCTTTTGGAGGTAATGTTATTACCACAGACATCAAAGACCTGAATATTACCAAAGGCGAAGCCGAAGCCTTGAAAGTAGAATTTGGTAACGCCATGGAAACACTGGAAAAAGATCAAACCGTTGTGCTACCGGAGCAAAATGGGAAATCTGTTTCAACCACTTTCCTTGCCTCTATTATCGAAGCAAGAACCAGTGAAATAATGGATATCGTTTGGAGAGAAATCGAGAAATCTAAATTCGCGGGTAAATTAGGAAGCGGTATTGTTATTACAGGAAGAGGCGCCCAATTAAGAAACATAGATGAACTAATCAGGTTTAAAACCGGATGCAACGTACGCCATGCCAGCCACAACAGGCATATTGACGAAAACTCCGACTCCAAATACAACAACATTATTAATGCCCATATTATCGGATTATTATTGCTGGCCAAAGACTCCTGCGTACAAATAAAAGATGAAACACCTGCTCCAAAAGAGGAAAAAGGAGGAAAAGGGAACCAAGGCGGAAAAAGCACTCAAGATGGTACAACCAATGTACGGAAAGGATTATTCAACAAGATAACCAAAGGTCTTGAAAAAGGATTTGAAAGCCTTTTTGATGTAGACGGAGAGGCTAAAATGTAAATCAGAAATGAAAACCCGAAGGGTTGGTATTATTATAACTCCGTGCATAAGCACAGGGATTAAATAACAATAAAAGAAAATGCCGAAAGCATGATATTATTGAAGTAAAATATCACTTTGGGTATTTAGACCGAAAAATAAAAGAAAAGAATATGGAAAAAGAAGAAGTGCTCGACTTTGCCATCAGCAAAGATAAATCGCCTATCATAAAAGTAATAGGTGTTGGCGGCGGCGGCGGAAACGCTGTAAACCATATGTTCCGTCAAGGAATACACGATGTTGCGTTTGTGATATGTAATACCGATTACCAGGCAATTCAAGACTCTCCGGTACAAACAAAAATACAATTGGGCGAAAAGCTTACCGAAGGACTTGGAGCGGGTAACAAACCCGATAAAGCACGTAATGCAGCCATAGAATCGCTTCCCGAACTGGATCGGATATTGAAAGAAAACACAAAAATGGTTTTCGTAACAGCCGGAATGGGAGGAGGAACCGGAACCGGAGC
>JAVBUB010000162.1:0-14182 GCA_031555675.1 Paludibacteraceae bacterium
CTTATATTATGCCTTTGGATGGTGTGCCCAAACACTTGGTACGTACGTTGACACGTGCCAAATTCGAGCAACTGATAGATGATTTGGTAAAACGTACCATCGAACCTTGCCGCACCGCTTTGAAAAACGCAGGCATGCAAGTAAGTGATATTGACGATATCATACTGGTAGGTGGTTCTACCCGTATTCCTGCTATTCAGGAAGCTGTGGAGAAATTTTTCGGGAAACAAGCTTCTAAAGGTGTAAATCCGGACGAAGTAGTAGCATTAGGTGCTGCTATTCAGGGAGCTGTATTAACCGGAGAAGTAACAGACGTGTTGTTGTTGGATGTTACTCCGCTTTCATTGGGTATCGAAACCATGGGTGGTGTAATGACTAAATTGATCGAAGCCAACACAACCATTCCTACTAAAAAAGCAGAAACATTTACCACTGCGGTAGACAATCAACCTTCGGTAGAGATTCATATTTTGCAAGGTGAGCGTTCTATGGCAAAAGATAATAAGACTATCGGACGTTTCCACTTGAATGACATTATGCCTGCCCGCCGCGGTGAACCTCAAATTGAAGTAACATTTGATATCGATGCCAATGGCATCTTGAATGTATCTGCCAAAGACAAAGCTACCGGGAAACAACAAAATATCCGTATCGAAGCATCCAGCGGATTGAGCGACGCTGACATCAAGAGAATGAAAGATGAAGCTGCCGCCAATGCCGATGCCGATGCTAAAGAAAAAGAAAAGGTAGATAAATTGAACCATGCGGACAGCTTGATTTTCCAAACCGAGAAACAATTGTCTGAAATTGGAGATAAGATTCCTGCCGATAAAAAAGGACCAATCGAAGCTGCATTAGCAAAATTAAAAGAAGCCCACAAAGCTCAGGATATGGCTGGTATAGATGCTGCAACCAATGAGTTGAATACAGCTTTCCAGGCTGCCAGCCAAGATATGTATAACGCTCAAAATGCACAACAAGGCGGTCAACCCGAAGGTGCAGATTTTGGAGGTCAACAGTCTCAATCAAATGATAACGGTGGAGATAATGTGACGGATGTTGATTTTGAGGAAGTTAAATAATTTAACAAAATAAACAACAAATAAAAATAAGAAAATCGCTGTAAATGAAATGTTTACAGCGATTTTTGTTTTTGTATATTTCTATATGGTTATGCTTTTTATATGGTTTTTTATCTTATATTTGTACCACATTTGTACCGCGCGTTAATTGGATACAATGTTCGCCTTATTTAGTCTTAAAAAGTCTTATTTATACTAAACTGTAGAAAATATGGGATATAGTCAACTGAAAATACCAAAGTTATGTGAGTTTTGTGGAGAACCCTTCGAGGCTAAAACCGTAACCACTCGCTTTTGTGGACATCTATGTGCCAGTAGGGCAGGGAAAGCACAAAAGAAGAAAGCAAAGGAAGAGGAACGGCAACAGCAAATTGGACAGGAAAATATTATAAAAATTGCCGAAGTACAAACGCGTCCTTATATTTCCGTTACAGAAGCAACAGTTCTTTTCGGTATATCCAAAGATACTATCCGGCGTTTAATCAGAAGTGGTAAAATACCATCTGCTAATTTTGGACAAAGGCTAACCCGAGTAAGCAAACAACATCTTGAAGCCATGTTTACATCTGTTTCTATGCCTGAAAAACCGAAAGAAAAACCAGTCAAACTGGAATACAAGCCAAGTGAATGTTATACAATTAATGAAATTTCCGAAAAGTATGGCATATCACCTTCTACTGTTAATAATACCATTCGCCGGAACAGCATACCCAAAAGACAGGTCGGCAGGTTTGTTTATGTGCCCAAAGAACTGATTGATGAAATATTTGCAAAAAAAGTAACAATGCCCTATGAAGGAATTAACAAACACCAAAGTTACGGTTCGACTACGCAAAGCGGAGGATAGGAAAGAATGGTATCTGTATATTGAAAGTTATCCTGTTTTTGTATCGGGCAAAAAACAACCGCAACGAGTACGGGAATATCTTAATCGTACCATTACGAGTGTGGAATGGGATAAAAAAAGACTTGCCCGTACAGAAACCGATGGCACAAAAACATATAAGCCTAAGCGCGACGAAAACGGCATCATTGTTTGCCGGAGCGAAAAAGACCGTGAGAATGTACTTTATGCAGATGGTGTCCGCAAACTCCACCAACGTGAATATGATAATGCCGCCTTGTATAGCGATACGGAAATAGCCCAAGCCGAACAAAAGGAACGTTCCCAGCATAATTTTATAGAATATTTTACAGCGATAAGCCGAAAACGCCATGCCAAAAGCTCGGAATCCATTCAAGTGAATTGGCAACGTGTAGCAGAATTGCTTCGTCTTTTTGCCGGAGATACACTTCCATTCTCAAAAATAGATACGAAAATGGCCGAAGACTTTAAAAGCTATCTTATGACAGCGCCTTGTGGCGGTACTAAACCCGGAACTATTTCGCAAAATACGGCAGCTACTTATTTTTCTATTTTTAAAGCCGGACTTAAACAGGCTTTTGTCGATGGTTACCTTACTGTTGATTTATCTGCTAAAATCAAAGGCATACAAGAGCAAGAATCTCACAGGGAATTTCTTACAGTAGAAGAACTCAATAAGCTTGCCGTTACGCCATGCGAGCGACCGGAACTCAAACGAGCAGCGTTGTTTTCTGCCCTGACCGGCTTACGTCATTGTGATATTCAAAAACTGAAATGGAAAGAAATTTCTGTTATTGATGGGGAAGCACGGCTTCATTTTACCCAACAGAAAACAAAAGGAGTAGAATATATGCCTATTTCAGAACAGGCTTTACAACTTTGTGGTGAACGAGGAAAACCAGACCAATTGGTATTTGAGGATTTGCCTGACCCTGCATGGATTTCAAAACCGTTGAAACGTTGGATTGAAGCGGCAGGAATACAGAAGAAAATTACATTCCATTGCTTTCGCCATACTTTTGCCACATTACAATTATTCAATGGAACAGATATTTATACTGTTTCGAAAATGCTCGGGCATAGGGATTTGAAAACAACTCAGATTTATGCCAAAATAGTGGACGATACGAAAAGAAAAGCAGTCGATAAAATAAGATTGAACTTGAATATTTCCTAAACTTAAAAGAATGAGAGCAAAAGATTACTTTGAACTGATTGATAAAAAAAGTTTTGAATATCTTGAAGAAACAAAAGAAGCATTGTTTGACCTATATAAGTTACGAACAAACTTTGCGGAAACCCGAAAATATTTGCACGCCAAATTAGACCCTGAAAATATTTTGCATCCGGATAAATATGCAACCATCCGGAAACAGTTACGCCAAATAATCCAGCATGATAAAACTTTTAGCTACTTTTATTCCGAAGCATCCTATTATGAAAATGCTTCTATAATTAGCACGCACCTTAGTGAGGAAGAAGTCAGGGAAATAATTAAAGCCTGTAAAGAAGATTATCCGAAAGAAAATACAGACGAATATATTGCAGATCCTGTTAATTTGGAATTTTACTCAAAAATGCAGGAACCAAATATCAATAATAGTGATTGGTTGGAAATATTCAATCTGGGATACTTTCTTTTCGACGAAATCAGAACAAAAATTCACAAAACGGCTTCTGTCTTTGAATTCCTCAAAAACTTCGGGTTTGAAAAAAAACATTTACGCAAGCATACCCTTTTACTTGTTGTTTCTATGCTTGAATCATACCAATATGACTTGAATGAGGAACAGCTTAACCAAAAGAAAAAGTTAGTTGATATATTGCATAATTATTTTAAGAATAATCCGGAAATATTTGAAAAACAACCTACAAGCAATGTATATTTTACCAATGTAAAAGGAGAGAAGACAGATTTTATCAGGGTAATAAATGCTATGTATGAATGTGGTTTCTTCTTGGATGAACATGGAAACAAGGCATTGAAACAGGATGTATTTATGGCTTTGGGAAATGCCTTTAATCTGGACTTAACCAACTACCAGAATTTATTGTCGATGGCAAGCAAAACCAAAAATCTGGATAAAAATTCACAACAAACAGCCATATTCGACAGATTGAAAGAAGCAACTATTAATAAAACATATAAATAACTTGGAGTACAATTGTAGTAAAAATTATTTCGCTGAAATTCATTGATTTATAAAAATAATTACTATTTTATTTGTAGTCGCAATGCTCATGGTGAGCTTGCGGCTTTCTTTTTTTGATATGCGCCATAAACAGAAAGCCCAACAACATGGCGACTATAAAAAACTATGAATCTCGAAAATATTACATTTGAAAAACTGCCTGAAGCAGTGAGTTATTTGATTGCCAAAGTAGATGCTTTAACAAAGGCTCTGCAAATTAAAATAGAACCACCTAAAACCGATTGTTGGATGAATATAGATGAATTGACAGGCTATCTTCCTGACCATCCCGCTAAGGCAACCGTGTATGGCTGGGTTTCCAATCGGCAAATTCCTCATCATAAAGGCGGGAAGAAATTACGTTTTCTGAAATCTGAAATTGACGAATGGTTGTCGAGTGGGAAAAGGAAAACGAATGGGGAGATTATGGGGGAAGCGGAGGAGTTCATAAGAAAAAGAAATAGAAAATGAATTATATTGAACTTTCCTATTTTACACAAAATTATAAACTGTGCTGTCTTAAACATTCCCAGATCCAGATAACATATTATTGATACGATTAATATCTTCATTTAAACAATCGTATATATGTTCACATACGATAGAATTGTTATTGCCTATTGAGTTTTTATGAATACCGAATATTTTTAATGCTTCATGTAATTTTAAATCAGAATTCTTACCACTCTTATGAGCATCCAATTGTCTTATACTGTTCAGAGCTAATAATTCGGCTATAAAGTCAAAATTTTCAGTTTCCAACACTCTTTCAGTTATAACATCTTTGTTCGCACTAAGATTCAACCCACTTTCTTCAGAGACATGTAAGTATTTAAGAAAAATACCTAATAGTTTGATGCTTTTAAAATCTTTTGAAATTTCGACTGAAAATCCTAAGTAATCAATAACCTTTCTTAATGGGCGTTCTTTTAGGTTTTCTACTATTAGTACATACAGTTTCTTACACCGAGATATAAATTGTTCTTTTGAAAAAGAATCTATATCAATATGATTTGTTATAGGCTTATAATCTGGGAAATTAGACCATCCGGTATATTCAATAGCTTCTTCATCCAAAGAGATTAAATCAGATGGCGTATAATTATGATTGAGAATTTTATTGATAGAATCGGATAACAGGCGGCCTAATTTGAAATAACTTTCTGTTAAACGTTTTGCCTTAATTGCAATATTCTCTCCTTGTTTTATTTCAGATAAATTAATTGAAAATTTATTCCAATAATCTATTACTTCATAAGGGGCACCTTCGTATAATTTTTTGATTTCGATTTTTATGCCATTCTTTCCGACACGCTCACAGTAAGAAACAGACCATTGTCCCTTATATCTTACACTTCCGGATAATGGGTGTATCTCATAATTATCCTCATTTTCATATTTGCTCAATACCTCGTCAGACACATAAACATACTCAAATGGCATTTCATGCCTTGCTCTCCAGGTTGTAACTAGCCCTTGAATTCCTTTCCAATGATGGCCAATAGGTACTTCTGGTTCATCGGATAAATCCTGACTATTATCAATAATTATTTTGTATCCATTAACTTCAAATCTTGCTATATCTTCTTCATTGTCAAGTTTACGAATTCTTATTTCATATTGTTTGTATTCTTCAATATAATGATCAGTTCCATTTAGTAATTGTGAAATATCTGAATCAATAAAAATAGTACCGGTTATTGTAAATACTTGAATCGCTGTTTTTTTTCTTAGAAACAAATAGCTTTCCAAATATTCTCTATCTATTTGGACATAAGCTTCTGCTTGCTTGGGATAATCATATTCTGAAATAAGTTTATTCTTTATAACTTCATTTTTTGGCCTTGACAAATCATCCCAATAGATTATATCTTCAGTCAATCTGGGCGAAAGTTTAAATGTACTTACAAATCCTTGGTCTATAATTAACATTGTATTATTGGTTGATTCCCAAGAAATAACAAGAGGTTCTGCTTTTTTTAATCCGTTGGATTCGGATAAGTAAATCCAAAACGAAGGAGAATAAACAAATTCTTTATCATAATCCACTCCTGTCGCTTCCACATAGGGATTAACGTACGATGCTTTTATTTTAGATATTAATAAAGGGGAAACTAGAGCAGTATTCAGATCTAATGTTTTAGTCTGACCATCAATTTCTACGGATTTAGTTTCAGCAACAGTTATATACTTTTCGGAAGATTCTTTGATTTCAATAATGTCTCCAATAAGTTTTTTTACTAAATTTTCTTTATCCATTAATTCTATTTTGCAATAAGCGAGTTATGAAATTCTATATTTTCGGAAGAAATTGTATGTTTAATAATTCTAAAAAAATCAATACTTAGAGGGATTGCTTTGTAATCTAATCGAATATGGCAATTAGGGCATACACAAATCATATTTTCCAGTGTATCGGAACCATTATAAGGTTTGCCTAATGGAATAATATGATGAACTTCGGAATAGTATTTATTTTTACCTATTTCAAGTTGAGTGCTGCAAATCTGGCAAGTGTTATTGTAGAGATTTTTTATTTTGTAGACAAGGTATTTTTTTCGTAGAATAATATCCAGTTCCCTTCGTATTCGGGTTATTTCTTCATCGTTTTCTTTTTGAGAAGATTCATCCTCAATGATTCCGGTTATCAACTTTTTCTGAAAGCCAGTAAATTTCCTATACTGACTAAGATTTTCTATTCCATTGACAATATGTAAATCCTGTCTTATTTGTAACTCAGGAGAAGAGCTATATTCTTCTTCATTATTAAATATTATATATCCATTTTTATCAAAAAGAATTCCTGGAAACTTTTTTAGATTATGATACCATTTCCCATCCTCACGATATAAGGCATGTTTTGCCCGTAAATTCAGGATTTTATTTAAATAACTACCGTTCATGCGAAATCTGCTTCTTTAAAATATTTATCGATGATATATCTTGCCAATCCGGCATACTCTTGATCCGAATCTTTAAATTTTTTCAATATTTTCATTTCTTCTCTTAAGATGCCCTCAAACCATATTCTATTCTCTTCTGTTACATCATCAATATGATTATTGAGATTTTTAATGGCTTGTTCCACTCTTTTGATTTGAGCTTTAATCTGAATAACTTTTTCTCTTCTGGCTTGAGATAGGCCCAACCGATGAAGAGCATAAACCCGGATAGAAGTTTCTGACTTTTTTTGTTCAATAGAAGTTAATTTATCATTAATAACAATGGCTCCATCATCTTCATATTTGAAGAATTTTTCTATTTCTTTATCTACACAAGGGTTAAGCAGGAGCCTTTCCGATTCTTCCAACTCAAACGCTTTCTGATATGTTGCTTTATCAGTAAAATAGATGTTTCCATGAGCATGTTTTAGACGGTATTTTTCAGAGATGAGAGGAAATTGATCTAATTTACCAAGAACTACTTCTTTCGGGATACCTTTTTCAGTTATTTCATGTGTATTTGTTTGATTACAGAAAGGACAAGCAAATAATAAATTATCCCAGTCGGCGGCCAGCCAATAATAACCAGGCTTTGAGGGATTAGCCTCTTTAATTTCACCTTTTGGTCTAAAATGTTCAATATCCCCATTGTAAATAGCTGTAATTTTACTTTCGCAATAGGCACATTTCCCATGAAACATTTTTAATAATACTTTTCTTACACTTATATCAGAATAAACGGTATAGCTTTTTTGTATCCTGGCTCTGTTTTGTCCTATTTTTCGGTATTTTGATTGATGATTGATTAAATCACCAAAGAATGTAATAGCATCTTTAGTCTCTTTTTCGCCTTCACTTAATGGATTGGAACCATGTTTAAGGATATCTGGAATATCCAGCCTTTTAACATTAATCATTATTGTACAGGTTTAGATTTTTCCATACTTCTTTTACCCGTCTAATAGTTTCTTCTTTAAGTTCAGTGCGACTTTGTAGATTTTTATTATAAACAATTTCTTGAGCAAGCAATTTATCGATAACAGAATACATTAATTCTTCCCTTAATGTAGCACCTAGCTGTTGCTTATTTCTTAATTGGTCTTTGAGTGCGTATATTTCCTCTTTTTCCTGAGGAGTAATTTCGCTTTGGGCTAATAGTTTATAGTAACGGTTAAATTGATCTTCTATTTCAGGATCAATCAGGCTGTTTAAACCAAAAAATTCCGATGATAGAATTTGATCAACCCTCATTGAAGATGGATCTGGTAATTCTTTTTTGGCTATCACTTTTTTATCTATATCTTCTTTAAGTAATAAAATTTCACCTTCCCTGGCACCTCTTAAACAAAGAGGATGATGGGTAGATACAATAAAATTGATGTTCGGAAAGACTTTGCGAAGTTGCGTTACTATCCTCATTTGCCATCTTGGATGTAGTTGATTTCCCAGTTCATCAATCAAAACTACTCCTGACATTTTATCCATATCAGATTGTGCACTGGATAGTTTCATCATGATATCAACTGCAAGAATAATGGTGCTTTTAAAACCATCACTTAGTTCTGAAAATAATTTTTCTGAATTTTTAAACATGATTTCCCCATTTTGAACTGTGAGCTCATTGTCTGGGAAATCATGAGGTAATAATCGTTTGATTGAATAGGCAATTCTTTCAAAAAAATCAGGATTTGATTTGTAGGTTGTTTTTAACCAATTTGTAATATCATTAAGTGCTTTTATAGGTTTAAATAAATTTTCATAACTAATTTTTTGAATATCTTCTTCTAGTATATTTTCTGCCTCTTCAACAGATAATCTCAAAGAACCATATCCAATTATATATGTGGCAGGATTGCCTGTTTGCTCAATTGTTTGCTCTTTTCTAGTTAGAACCGTGCGTATGATATTGTTACTATCTCTTTCTTTAATTTCAATTTCAGCCTTTTGTTTTCCATTTTTTATAAGCCTATTTATCAATGGTTTTATTATATCCTTATCTGCATGTAAGCCTACGGCAATTGCCTGAAGGATTGAACTTTTACCTGCTCCATTTTCTCCCAAAAGAAAAAGCCAAGGTTTTGTATCTAAATTTACTTTGAATTCAATTTTTAAATGTTCAATTGATTTAAAATTTCGAATATGAACATATTCAATAGGAAAAAATTCATTTGAGGTTATATCTTCCTTTATATAAGAAGATTCTTCGTCTGTTGGTTCAAAATGCCTAAACCAATCATCATCTTGTTTGTAATCTGCTAATCTTAATATTTGTCCCAAAAAAGGCTCGGTTTCCAATTCCTCTAAAAGCACCCATTTCCTGAATGACAAAAAATTCATGCTGGAATTTTCTAAGCTATAAATATAGTTCAAAGTTTGAAATCCCAAAGTGTATTTTGGTCCATTTTGTAATACTTCCTCCACCATATCTATTACTTCCTTTTTTGCTGATACTCTCTGTTCAACTAAATTTGTCCTATTTAGACGTAACAATTCGATTGTTTGCTCCCCTTTACGTGTTTTTGAATAGATATTACCCGAATGATCATAATAGAAATGATCTTCCGGATCATCTTCATAAGGATTTAAGAGAAGGCTCCGCTCTTCGGTTAGGTCATCTTTTTCACTCAAAGCCCGTTGCCCGGCAATAGGAAAATAATTTGCCTTATACTGATTACATGTCTTACAGCAATAAATCAAATTATCCCATTCAAAAGCGAGCCACCAATACAAATCCTGATTGTATTCATTCTTATCCCGGACACCATTATGCGGCCTATATCGGTCTACTGTGCCCACGTTGGGACTTTCTATTTTTGTTTCACAATATCCACATTTACCATGAAAGATTTCATGTAAGTATTCCTTGAGTTGTTTGTCGATCTTATTATTGAAAGGGAAATCATAGCGCTTTTGGCTCCGGTTTGCGGACGAATAAAATTCTTCCAGCTTTTCTATTGCTAAATCAACCGTTTCCGAGTTCAGGAAGGCAGGAGCTTCCATTTTTTCTACTTTTATCATCTTCCCATTGTTTTTTTAGCGAATCGTTCCAAAATCGGAGTACTTGGATGATTTGTCAACGAAATAAGTTTATTGGCAATTGCTACCGGAATAAGTGCATTTTCATAGATATCACATCTCAACTTATCTATATTCATAAGTATTTCCTGAATATTTTTAAGGTCTCCCAACTCAGGCCTTTCATAATATGTATTGTGATTTTCTACCGGAAGGGTTAGTACATATATTCTTTCGTCCAAAGATTTATAGATAAATTTTCCACTATAATAGGACGTGCTTCCATATTTCTGTTCTTTAAAATTTCCTAATTGGATATATGTGTAGATGTGGTTATTGTTCAACAAGAAAACTTGTCCGGGGTTGAGCTTTTCTTTAATTTGTTTAGCATGATCTACAAATGGCCCGGACGTTTCTACTCCAACCAGGTTAATCTTATTGCTCGAATTGAGATAGTTAAGTAATGTTTGCATCGGTTTATGCATATTAGCTGTTTCCCCGCCAAAACTTAACGGGCCGTCTTTTACAAACAAAAAACTGTTTACCAAACCATTTTCTATTTCTAAGAGGCTTTTGATAGTATGGATAATGAAGAAACTTTCGATAACACTTTCCAGATAGGTAATAATGCCGGTGGCTCCGGTATCATTATCCACCTTTTCAAATAGCCTGAATACATCCGTAATAAATATTTCTTCTTGGCATTTGTCATGGGGGCATTTCCATGAATAATTTCCAGTATTCATTTTACTCTTTTCCAAAGGTATATTTGGGGTTTCACAATGTGGACATTTTGATAATGGATAGGAAGATTTAGAAGAGGCCGGATTATATAATTCGAAAATAAACCAGTAAAGCGTTTCGAGCATTGATGTTTCTCCGGAATGTGACTTTTTGAAGAAATTATGTATAGTTTCTCTTACCGTGATTTTAAAATCAGTACCTTTTTTTAATGAAATGTTTTTTGTTGGCAGAACAAATTTCTCCCTTTTTATTTCTTTCAACTTTTTTATATCGGAAGGTGAAATAAAGGGTTTCTTTTCCATGGCATCAAGATCTGCTCCTTTGATGAGAAGGGAACCGAATTGAAAAAATGTAATCAGCGAGGACGGAAAACTTTTCTTCACAGGAATAGTTGTATTTTCTCCATCCACAGCTACAATGTATTCTATTGTGTTTGTTTGCGGATAAACAATGTTATGGATAAGGCTCTTATCCAATTCGACATTTTCGGATTCCACCGGAATTTCACAATTGCCCAGATATTCTTTTACTTCATCATCATTAATAATATAACTGTGAGATATACGGCTACCTCGTTCGAAACTTGCATTAGTAGAATCAGCTTCCATAATTTCACTTATTTAAAAAGGTCTATTTGTACAGGAACAACAAAAGGATTTGAATACGTTTTCATGCGCACAAAACCTTTGTCATTTTTAGCACTGAATTTTATTAAGGAATCTGCAAAATCACTAAAATCATAGAACTTGCGGAGTTCTTTTACCTCATCTTCATTGTTTAGGTGGGCAATAAACCAATTTTGTGTATTTTTTAAAATATTGGAACTGATAGAACTGACTTCCTGAGTGGCGTAGATCATTCCTAAGTTAAGTTTAGCTCCTTCTTTGGCTATTCTATTGTAAATTTGACTCAGGTCTTTATCATCTTTTTTAGGAAAAAGATTATGGGCTTCTTCAAAATAAAATTGAATAAAATTATTGGGTTTTGCTTCAATGAAATTTCTCATAGATGAGTTGAAAATAGCCCTGCATATTTTTTCCGAATATAAATTTTGAATTTCGGGGTCACCTTGAGATAAATCTACAATTACAATTTTCCCAGTACGAACAAGTTTTTCTATTTGTTCTTCAAATAAAATATTGGCTGTAGCCGAATGATATTTAAGTAAAGGTTTCAATTTAATATAACTATTAATCGGACCTTTTTCTTCTGGTTGTCTATATTGAGAAATAAATCTAAGAAGCGCTTTCAAATCGTTATCTGCCCATTCATGTCCTTTTTTTTGCTCATAACTTTTTAGATAATCCCAAGTCCTGTAGTTTTTCCAAACCTGAGAAAACCATATTATAGCTTGTTCGTATGTAATCCCATTTTTGGGGGTTATAGAGCCATTTTCAATAATTTGATCATCTATTCCTTTTTCTTTACCCTGAAATGTGATTTTATTTGCTCCGGGTAAGGAAAACCCGACTAATTTGAGACAGCATTTATAGGCAGCAATTTTTCTATAATAATTAGTTAATTCAGAAATATCTTCAGGTTTTTCTAAATTTATGCCCAGAAAATCTTCCACATAATCAGATTGTTTGCCAAATTGTTTAAAATAACCTCTAATCAATTCCTGTCCTGCAATAATCTCTTTATAAAAGTTTATCTTCAATACTTCAAAACCATCTTTTTCCAAAACACTATATCGTGTCACATCGCTTTTATATTTTTCAAATATCGCTATTCCATCTTGTAGATTTTTATTCGCATATTCTCCATTGATATCAAAAATAATTTGACCTACTTTTTGCTTTGGCACCTCAGCTTCGTTATATGGAGATAAGTTACTTTCAAAGCTTTCAGCCCCGGTGTTATTGATAGAATTGGATTTATTAGAGAGCTCTTGAGTTGCTTCTATTAATTTCTTAACAGTATTTGATTTACCAGTTCTCGTCATACCGAATAAAGCGGTTCTTTTACCCAGGATATCCTTGGTATGCATAAAGACTTTTTCTTCATTCGGAGAATTCTCTAAACCGTTTTTTTGACTGGAACTGTAACGCACAACACCTATTTGAAAATTCGAATCGGGCTTTAATGGCCCATCATTATCTCTTAGGTTGACGATACGTTTCAGATACTTGCCTGTTGGTTTGTAAACCCGATATAAATGTGGGGAATAAAAATTTTCCATGTCAGCTCCAAATTCTATTTCTCCTTTGCTGGTTTTATAAAATGTACCTAAAATAGAACATTCCAGGCCGGAACAACTAAATTCGAATCTTGTAAACTGATCAATCTGCCTGTTTTTACCTGCCGTTTTCAACTCTTCTTTGAAATATTCGATTCTGGAGCTAATTACGCTGTTATCACTGGGAATAGGACAGGGTTTTAATACTCTTAATAACAGGGCTTCATGTACCTTTTTATCTTCAAAATCATTTTCATAAAAGGCTAATAAAAAACAACCTTGGGCTATTCCCCCTACCTTATATTTCCAATCATCACAAGTTAACAGGCTTGTTTTATCAAAGTCTATTTTAAAGGGATTGCCAACAAAGCATTTAGAATCAGAGGCTACTTCAAAAATATCTGTTTTGGCTATATTTTCGAGTTCTTTTCTAAAATCTTCCATATTATTGTGGTTTTAAAGATGATTTCAATTCAGGCTCGTTAAAGCGAATTTGTGCCTGTTCGATATATTCTTCTTTTATTTCAAATGATATCCATTTCCTGTTCAATTTTTCGGCACAATATCCGGTTGTATTGCTTCCCGAAAATGGATCCATGACTAAATCGCCTTCATCGGTTAGAAACAGTATAAAGAAATTGACTAGTCCTCCCGACATTCTTGCTGGATGTGGTACAATCCCTTTTTCCCTACATGTTTTTAAGAAATAATCATTAGAATTAGTATTTGAAAAGCTCAAAACACTATGTGGCAATCTAACTTCTCTTTTTTCGTCCAAAGTTTCCATTTCAAAAAAGTTATGAGAAATACTTCCTCCATGATCTTTCAAAAACCCTTCCTCACTAATATTATGTTCCGATGGACGTTTGCCCGAGTTGTATTTTCCTTTTTTCAAAAGTTGTTGCATGCTTTTACTGTATGGTCGTAATACTTTACTATTATCAGCCTTAGGAAAGTCATTTTTTGCAAGCCACCACACATGAGTATAACTGTCAACTGTTCGAAACCTATTAACCGTAACCCATTGGGCTGGCGATGGCAATCTTGATGGATTATAGCATATAAATTCCTGAATCAATCTTAAATTGGCATCTGGATGTTTTACTAAACCGAATAAACATTCCAGATGAAGCAAGGATTGAACTGGCCTTTCCGGTTCCCAT
>JAVBUB010000074.1:0-8708 GCA_031555675.1 Paludibacteraceae bacterium
TTCCTGCCGATTGGGCTAATCGTGCCGATGACGAGCAACAAAATGATCCGAACATTCCTGATTTCGTTAAAAACGTAGTATTCCCTATCAATGCACAAGCCGGAGACGATCTTCCTGTTTCTGTATTCAAAGGACGCGAAGACGGAACCTGGGATCAAGGTACTGCCGCTTACGAAAAACGTGGTGTGGCTACTTATGTACCTGTTTGGAACGAAACCAACTGTATACAATGTAACCAATGTGCTTACGTATGTCCTCACGCTGCTATCCGTCCGTTTATGTTGGATGCTGCCGAGCAAGCCAAAGCGCCTGCGGGAATGAAAACATTAAAAGCCAACGGAAAACAATTCGAAGGCATGACATTCCGCATACAAGTAGACGCACTCGACTGTATGGGTTGCGGTAACTGTGCCGACGTTTGTCCGGGAATGAAGGGAGCCAAAGCATTGGATATGCACTCATTGGAAGAACAACTTTGCGAACAAGCCAACTGGGATTTTTGCACCAAAGAAGTAGCCAGCAAACAACACCTGGTAGACGTTAAAGCCAACGTGAAAAACTCACAGTTCGCTACCCCATTATTCGAATTCTCGGGAGCATGTTCAGGTTGTGGAGAAACTCCTTATGTACAACTGTTATCTCAATTGTTCGGCGAACGCCAAATGATTGCCAACGCCACAGGATGTACCTCTATCTACTCTGCTTCCGCACCATCTACTCCTTATACTACGAACGAAAAAGGACGCGGTCCGGCATGGGCTAACTCATTGTTCGAAGACAACGCCGAATGTGGTTGAGGCATGGTATTGGCTACCGAAAAAATGCGCGAACGCTTAGCCGCCGCTATCAACGAAGCATTGGCAGCCGATTGCTGTCCGGCAGAATTGAAAGCCTTGTTTCAGGAATGGTTGGAAAACAAAGAAAACGGCGACAAAACCGTAGAACTCGAAGCCAAAATCAGTCCGCTATTGGAAAAAACAACTTGCGAACACTGTAAAAAAATCGCTTCATTAAAGAAACACCTGATCAAACAATCTCAATGGATTATTGGTGGTGACGGCTGGGCATACGATATCGGTTTCGGTGGATTAGACCACGTGATTGCCAGCGGTAAAAACGTAAATTTCCTTGTGGTAGATACCGAAGTATATTCAAATACAGGTGGACAAGCCTCTAAATCTACTCCGGTAGGTGCTGTGGCCAAGTTTGCCGCTGCCGGAAAAACCATCCGCAAAAAAGATTTGGGTATGATTGCCGCTACTTATGGTTATGTATACGTAGCACAAATCGCCATGGGAGCCAACCAGGCACAAGCACTCAAAGCCATTCGCGAAGCCGAAGCTTTTGATGGTCCTTCTATTATCATCGCTTATGCGCCATGTATCAACCACGGTTTACGTTTGGGTATGGGCAAAGCACAGCATGAAGAAGATTTGGCTGTAGAATGCGGATACTGGCATTTGTATCGCTTCGACCCAAGTATGGAAGCACAAGGAAAAAATCCGATGCAGTTGGATTCTAAAGAACCACAATGGGATAAATTCCAAGACTTCCTCAAAGGCGAAGTTCGTTACACTTCATTGATGAAACAATTCCCTGAAGAAGCTAAAATATTGTTCCAAGAAGCCCAAAAGAACGCTCAATGGCGTTATAATGGGTATAAAAGAATGAGTGAACAACAATTCTAATATGGATTGCTACGTAGAGACGCAATGCATTGCGTCTTCATTATAAAAACAGAGCGTGTTGCCGATGGCAACACGCTCTGTTTTTTTTTATTTTAGTTCAAGTAACATAAAAATAGGCTGAAAGATATGAATAAATAACATGCTGACCTCAGATTTGCACCAGTAAAAACTTTTAAAATGAATAATCATTCAGTTTCTTAATTTAAGTTAATGAATGTTATTAAAATTTTTATATCAAATAACATTGGTTAATTTTAATTGCACTTTTTACGAAACATAACTCAATTATAATGAACACATTAAAAAGGATATTATATCTTTTTCTGTATGGAATTCTCTTTTCATCCTGCTTAGATACCATGAAAGAAGCTGAATATTCCGGAAAAGATATTACTAACGATTTTACTATACAGAGAGATAAAAATACAAAGGCAGCAAGCATCATTGTAAAAAATGACAAAAGCTGGAAATTATACGCCGGTACCCAAGTCAACAACATCGACTTCTCTAAACCCATAGCCGAAGGGAAAAAAGCAGGAATCTATCCTATCTATAACATCAATAATTTATCGAGATATTATTTTCAGGTTGTAACATCTAAAGGAAAAGCCATTTTGGCCGAACGAATCCTGCCTATATCCAATGCCTATAATTACAGGGATTTGGGAGGATATAAAAACAAAGACGGACGTTATATAAAATGGGGGAAAATATTCCGTGCCGGCGATATGGTTGGACTATCCGATACAGACATAAAGTATCTGGAAAGTATCCCCATCGTTACTGTGTTTGACATGAGACTGGCCGAAGACCAAAAGCATTTGGAAAAACTTCCCATAACTGTCAGAGAATATTACAGGCATCCGATCTCTTTTGATAATGCCAGAACCATGATTACTGCAGGCATAAGCACACAAGCTACCGAGGAGTACATAAGCAAACTAATGGAATTTTACAAAAAATTAGTGGTAGATTCTACCTCTATCGCTCAAACCCGCCATTTATTTGAGTGCCTGCAAGACGAAAAAAACACTCCTGTTATCTACTTTGCTTCTGTAGCCAAAGACCGTATCGGTGTAGTGTCTGCCCTTATATTGGCCTCATTAAATGTAGACGAAAGTGTAATCATGCAAGATTACATGTTTTCGAATTTTTGTCTTGAAGACAAATATAAAACCCTTACCGATAAATATCCATATCTAAAAACTTTATATGACGTACATGAAGAATATTTGAATTATTCCCTCTCAATTATAAAAAAAGAATACGGGTCTATAGAAAAATATCTGAAAGACGTGCTACATGTAGACATGGAAAAAATGCAAAAATTATATTTAGTCAAATAAAAAACAACTTTCATAATAAAGCAATGAATATTTTAAAGGAAATTTCATATTTACTACTGTGTATTATTTTATTAGGTTCGTGTTCAAACTCAAGCACAACAGACGCAGAATATTCTGGTAAAAATATTTCAAATGATTTCGAAATATTAAGAGATAAAAACAGCAAAGCGGCAAGCATTGTGGTAAAAAAAGACCAAAACTGGAAATTATATGCAGGTAGACAGATAGACAGCATCGATTTCTCAAAACCCATAGCAAAAGGGAAAGATGCCGGAACATTTCCTATTTACGATATAACTAATTCTTCCAAATACTATTTTCAGGTAGTAACATCCGAAGGAAAAGCCATTATATCCGAACGTCAGTTACCAATAGCTAAAGCATTTAATTACAGAGATCTGGGAGGGTACATAAACAGAGAAGGATACCATATAAAATGGGGTAAGTTATTCCGTGCCGACGATTTACGAGGTTTATCGGATATGGATATCAGATATTTGGAAAGTATTCCGCTGACCTGCGTGTTTGACTTCCGCTTGGAGGAAGAACAATTGGCGCCGGATAAACTTCCCATAACAATTCAGAGCTATTACAGATACCCTATTTCATTTGGTAATGCCAGAGCTATGATCACAGAAGGGATGACCAAACAAACCAAAGATGAATATGTAGCTAAGCTGATGAACATATATAAAATGTTGGTTTTGGATTCTACCTCTATCAGCCAATACCAACAGCTTTTTGAGAATCTTGAAAATCAGGCAAACAGTCCTGCCGTATTTTATTGCTCTGTAGGGAAAGACCGTATCGGAGTAGTAACCGCGCTTGTTTTAGCCGCGCTAAATGTAGATGAACAGGTAATTATGCAGGATTATCTACTAACAAATGCTTTTATTGATGAAAGATATAAAAGTCTTACCGACAGATATCCCGATTTAAAGGTATTACTTCAAGTAAACGAGTCATATTTGAATCATGCTTTCGCGTTGATAAAATTTGAATACGGTTCTATGGAAAAATATTTGAAAAATGTTTTACATGTAGATATGGAAAAAATGAAAGAGTTGTATTTGACTAAATAATTTATTTTTATCATAAAAATATAATTTAGTAATCATTCGATAATTAATAAATTCCTTTCAAAGTATTAATTAAGACATTTTTTATAAAATAGGCACATTTCTCAAACAACAAAAGCGAGGTTTCTCATCTGAAAAACCTCGCTTTTATTTATAGAAAGAAAAACTATTCAATTTCAATCATCACCATATTCTTAGGTATTTTGTCTCCTTCTTTTACGTTGATTTTTTTGATTTTTCCATCGAATGGCATTTTAATTCTGTTCTGCATTTTCATAGCTTCGAGCATTAATACCACTTCATCTTTCTTGACTGCTTGTCCTTCTGTAACAAAAATTTTCACAATTGTACCCGGTATATAAGAATTAATCTCTTTCGGATTAGGTTCTGTCCAAGGTTTTCTTTGCTGATATTTTTTTGTTAACCTGGTTTTATATTTCCTGGCTAAAACAGGGAAATCTACCAATTCTATATTTTCCATAATTAATAGTTTTAAATTAAAAAATGAAGAAAATGAAAAAATGAAGAAAATCAATGATCATTACCAGATACAATTATTTTCATTTTTCATTTCTTTAATTATTTTCATTTTGAAAATTAGAACGGTGGTATTCCGTGTTTTTTAGCTGGACGATAGTCTTCTTTTGTTTTAGAAACTTCTAGTGCGTGAAGCAATAAATCACGAACTTCTTCCGGCTCTACAACCGCATCAATGTAACCTTTGGAAGCAGCTACATAAGGATTAGCAAATTTATCTACATATTCTTTCACTTTTTCCTGACGTACAGTTTCGGGATCAGCAGCTTCTTTGATTTCTTTCGCGAAAATAATGTTAGCAGCGCCTTCTGGCCCCATCACTGCAATTTCGGCCGATGGCAAGGCAAATACAAAATCGGCTCCCAAGTGGCGTGAGTTCATAGCGATATAACCACCACCATATGCTTTTCTCAAAATAATAGTAATCTTAGGCACAGTAGCTTCTGAATAGGCATATAATATTTTGGCTCCGTGGCGGATAACTCCGGCATGTTCCTGATCAACACCCGGCAAATAACCCGGCATATCTTCCAAGGTAACAATAGGAATATTGAAAGAATCGCAGTAGCGGATAAAGCGGGCTGCTTTGTCGGAACTGTCGCAATCAAGTACTCCGGCCAAATACAATGGTTGGTTGGCTACAAAACCTACTGTTTCGCCATTCATGCGTGCAAAACCAACTACAATATTAGGTGCAAATAATTCGTGAACCTCCAAGAAATCCGAATCATCTGCCAGCGAACGTACAACATCGCGAACATCATAAGGTTGTTTTGGATCCTCAGGTATAATATTGGAAATTTCTTTTTTGAATGTAGGAGCTTTGGGTTCTTTAGCAAGTGCTTTTTGAGTGTTATTTCTAGGAATCAAGCTGATCAATTTCTTTATTTGCTCAAAGCATTCTTGTTCTGTTTTAGCAAAGAAATGGGCATTTCCTGTAACTTCGGCATGCACACGTGCACCGCCTAAACTTTCCTGGTCTATTTTTTCGCCTAATACCGATTCAATTACGTTCGGACCGGTAATGAACATTTTAGAAATCTGATCAACTACAAATACGAAGTCAGTCAATGCTGGCGAATAAACAGCTCCACCGGCACATGGGCCTAATATAACAGAAATTTGAGGAATAACACCGGAAGACATGGTATTGCGATAGAAAATTTCGCCATAACCGGCCAATGCCCCGATACCTTCCTGAATACGTGCCCCACCCGAGTCATTAATACCAATACAAGGTATTTTCATTTTCAAAGCATGATCCATTATTTTAGTGATTTTACGGGCATGCTTCAAACCGAGTGAACCACCCATAACTGTAAAATCTTGTGCATAAATACATACCGGATAACCAAAAATAGTACCAGTTCCGGTAATAACACCATCACCGGCAAGTACTTTCTTATCCATTCCAAAGTTGCGTTCTTCGTGTTCTACGAACATGTCATACTCATTAAACGAATTATCGTCTAATAAAGTTAGAATACGTTGACGGGCAGTTAATTTACCCATTTCCTGTTGCTTTTCGATGGCTTTTTCTCCGCCACCCAATGCTACAAGCGCTTTCTTTTCCCTTAATTCTACATTTTTCTTTTCTAAAGACATAATTTAAGATTTAGTTGATTTATTATGTAATGATTCCTTGTTAAAAACAGAAATCGGGAACAAAAATAACACATATTTTAATAAGGTGTGCCATTTTTACGGAATAGTTTTCAACCGGAAGCCTTAAAATTCAAATAATAAACTAATGTAAATAACTTTAAATGACATAAAATTTATACCTTTGAAGATTTTAAATTATTGGCTATGGATTGGATTATATTAATCATTGCAGGATTATTTGAAGTAGCTTTTTCTTTTTGTTTAGGAAAAGCCAAAGAAGCCATAGGACATGAAACCTATTTTTGGTATGCCGGATTTTTTATTTCACTAATAATCAGCATGCTACTATTGATTAAAGCAGTTCAAACATTGCCCATAGGCACGTCCTATGCCGTATGGACCGGAATTGGCGCTGTGGGCATCACATTAGTCGGTATTTTTGTATTCAAAGAACCCGCTACTTTCTGGCGAATATTTTTCATAACAACTCTTATCTGTTCTATCGTTGGACTAAAAATTGTAGCCCATTAAAATAGATAAAATACATGAAAAACATTTTCTTTTTACAATTTATACCTTAATTTTGCATGTCCTTTTATTTTTCAACAATATAAAAAAATCACGGAGAAATAATTTCGTGATCTTTTTGCTTTTGAAGCAACAACTTACGTAAAATACAAATATACATTATGTCAGAAAAGAAAGAAAAATTATTTGTCGAATTTCCACCCGTTTCGACCGAACAATGGATGGAAAAAATTACAGCAGACCTGAAAGGCGCTGATTTTGACAAAAAACTTGTCTGGAAAACCAATGAAGGTTTTAATGTAATGCCTTTTTATCGCGAAGAAGATATTAAAGGATTACAAACAACCGAAGCGGTTCCGGGAGCATTTCCGTATGTGCGCGGCACAAAGGATAATAACAATTGGTATGTTCGTCAGGACATTGTAGTAACAGATGCAGCCGAAGCCAACAAAAAGGCGCTGGACATTCTGAATAAAGGCATCACTTCAATAGGCTTTAAGCTAAAAGTAGAAGAAGTAGATGCCAATTTTATTTCTACGCTGTTAAATGGCATCCATGCCGAAGCTGTAGAATTGAATTTTAAAACCTGTGTTCGCCAGTCGGCTACATTAGGTGCTATCCTTGCCGACTATTTTGCATCTAAAAAATACGATGCATTAAAACTGCAAGGTTCTATCAACTGCGATCCGATCAAGAAAATGCTGAAAAAAGGTAAAAATCTTGATAAATCATTTATCGTAGAAAACCTGAAAGCAACCATCGAATCTGTTAAAACATTACCATTTTACCGTGTCGTAAATGTTAGTCCACGTGTATTGAGCAACGCAGGTGCATATATCACCCAGGAATTGGGTTATGCGTTGGCTTGGGGAAATGAATACCTGTCTTCGTTAACAGAAGCCGGTGTAGATACAGCACTTGCCGCTAAAAAAATTAAATTTAATTTCGGTATTGGCGGTAATTATTTCATGGAAATAGCCAAATTTCGTGCCGCACGCATGTTATGGGCTAAAATTGTAGAAGCCTACAAACCCGTTTGTCCTCGCAAAGACGAATGTCCTAATGTGGCTAAAGACGGCACATGCCTTTGCGCAGCCAAAATGCGCATTCATGCTACTACATCCAAATACAATAAAACTATTTTTGATGCTTATGTAAACATGCTTCGTACCCAAACCGAAGCCATGAGCGCTACATTGGCCGGAGTTGACTCATTAACCGTGAAAGGTTACGACAGCACTTTCCAAAAAGCTGATGATTTCTCCGAAAGAATTGCCCGCAACCAACAATTACTGTTGAAAGAAGAATCTCATTTCGACAAAGTAGTTGACCCAGGTGCTGGATCTTATTATATAGAAACATTAACCGCTTCTATTGCCGAACAAGCATGGAAATTGTTTCTCGAAATCGAAGAGCAAGGCGGATTCTTAGCTGCTGTAAAAGCCGGAACCGTTCAAAATGCCGTTAATGCTACACACAAATCACGCTTCGACGCTGTGGCCAAACGCAAAGAAATACTATTAGGAACCAACCAATTCCCTAACTTTACTGAAAAAGCAGGCGATAAAGCAACATGTACCTGCGGATGCGGTTGCAACTGCGAAAATGGCAAATGCAATTGTGGACCCGATTGTCAATGCGGATGTAACAGTGGAAGCAACTGTTGTTGCGGAAATGAGAATACAACAGAAATTCCATGTTTGGATGCAACCCGCGAAGCAACTCAATTCGAAGCATTGCGTTTTGCTACCGAACAAGCAGCTAAACAACCAAAAGTATTTATGCTTACCATGGGTAATCTGGCCATGCGTTTGGCACGTGCACAATTCTCCAGTAATTTCTTCGGTTGTGCCGGATATCAAATCATCGATAATTTAGGATTCGATACTGCAGAAGATGGCATTGCCGCCGCACAAAAAGCAGGT
>JAVBUB010000238.1:0-5942 GCA_031555675.1 Paludibacteraceae bacterium
AAATTGATTATAATGAAGAAATTAGTATTATCCGGTTGCTTAATCTTTCTTTCTGCTTTTTCACTATTTGCACAACAAGTTCCTTTAGATTCTAAAGTAAGATATGGTAAGCTACCCAATGGTTTAACCTATTATATCCGTCATAATAACCTGCCCGAACAACGCGCCGATTTTTATATTGCTCAAAAGGTAGGCTCTATTCTCGAAGAAGATAACCAAAGAGGATTAGCCCATTTTCTGGAGCACATGGCCTTTAGCGGAACCAAAAACTATCCTGGGGTAACTACTTTAAGAGATTATTTACAAACCATAGGTGTAAAATTCGGAGAGAATCTCAATGCCTACACTTCCATAGACCGGACTGTTTACATGATTAAAAATGTACCCGCTACACGCCAGGGAATTTTGGATTCATGTCTGTTGGTACTACATGATTGGTCGAGTTTTATAACACTTGCAGACAGCGCTATAGATAAAGAACGCGGCGTTATCCACGAAGAATGGCGTACCCGTAGCAGTGCTAGCAGTCGCATGTATGAAAAAATATTGCCCGAAATATATGGAAACGACAGATATGGACACCGTTTGCCCATTGGCTTGATGGAAGTAGTGGATAATTTTAAGTATCAGGAACTGCGCGATTATTATCACAAATGGTATCGTCCGGATTTACAAGGAATTATTATAGTGGGAGATATTGATGTAGACACTATGGAGAATAATCTGAAAGCTGTATTTTCTGATATTCCTGCTCCGGTAAATCCTGCCGAGCGCATTTATTATACTGTTTCCGATAATGATAAACCCATTGTCAGCATAGCATCCGACCCCGAAGCAACAAACACTTCATTGATGATTTTCAATAAACACGAAGCTTTTCCAGATGCCGCCAAAACAACTATCGGATACCTTGTTATCAACTATGTAAGGCAAATGGCTTCAGCCATGATCAATGACCGCTTTAATGAAATAGTACAAAAACAAGACGCACCTTTTTCATATGCAGGAGCCGATGATGATTCTTTCTTTATTTCCAAAACAAAAGATGCGTGGACTACTTACGCCAATTGTAAAGAAGGAAAAATAGACCAGACTTTAACAACTTTGGTGCAAGAAACGGAACGCATGAAACAATACGGATTCACTTCAACCGAATATGACCGTGCCAGGGCAGATTTCTTAAAAGGACTCGAAAGCGCTTATAATGATAGGGAAAAAGAAAAAAATAATGTATATATTGATGAATACATAGAGAACTTTTTAGATGAAGAGCCGGCACCGGGAATAGAATACGAATATGAATTCTACAACAATATAATAGGCAATATTCCTGTTGAAGCCATTAATGATTATATTAAAACCATTATTACTGATGATAAAAATGTGGTTATTGCACTGATGATGCCTCAAAAAGAAAACCTGACAGTGCCAACAAAAGAAGAATTGCTACAAGTTTATAATCAGGCTAAAGCTCAACCGGTTTCAGCTTATGTAGATAAAACCATTGATACTAAACTCATTAAAAAATTACCTAAACCAGGTAAAGTAAAAACCAAAACACAAGGTCCGTTAGGCATGACGGAATGGACACTATCTAATGGTGTAAAAATTCAGTTTAAGAAAACAGATTTTAAGGAAGACCAGATTCTAATGAGGGGAGTGAGTCTTGGAGGAACCTCATTATTGAGTGAGAAAGATATGCCGACTATCAATCTCTTGAATGATCTTATCACATTGGGTGGTGTCGGCGATTTCAGTAAAACAGATTTATCAAAAGCACTGGCCGGTAAAAAAGTAAGCGTTGCTCCTGTCATAGGACTTAGAACAGAAGTAATAGGAGGCAACTGTTCACCTTCGGATTTTGAAACCATGTTACAACTCGTATATCTGTATTTAACCAAACCACGAATGGATAAAGAAGCATATGAAGCTTATATATCACGCAAGATTAACGAATTACAAAACCTGGAAGCCAATCCGCGTACCACCTTCTCCGATTCTATCAGTCAGGCTATTTACCAGGGTAATCCCAGATCACAAAGAATAAAGCTTGATATGCTTGGTCAGGTAAACTACGATTTAGCCATGAAAATGTATAAAGAACGCTTTATGAATGCCGATGATTTTACCTTTACATTTGTAGGTAACATCAATCCCGATTCCGTTCAGTCTATAATAGAACAATATTTGGGAGCATTGCCCAAAGAGAAGGACAAAGAAACATTTACCGACGTAAAACTATATCCACGTAAAGGCATTTATAACAATATTTTCGAAAGAAATATGGAAACCAAAAAAAGTTCCGTATTTATTTATTATTCCGGAAATTGTGACTATACATTGAAAAATAACATATGCATGGACATGCTGGAGCAAATAATAACCATTGTATACACAGATAAGATTCGTGAGAAAGAAAGTGGAACATATGGCGTTAAGGTTTATGCCAATATATCCAAATATCCCTATCCGGATTTCTATTTTCAAATAGGTTTCGATACCGATCCCGCATTGCAACAAAAATTAATACCTCTTGTTTTAAAAGAAATTGATAATGTAAAGGCAGAAGGCCCATCGGAAACCAATTTCAATATTGTGAAAGAATTTATGTTGAAGAAAATAAAAGAAAACAAAGCCGAAAACAATTATTGGATGAGCGTATTCAGTGAATTTAATTTTACAGGATTGGATATAGCAACCGATTACGAAAAAATATTGAATGAATTGACACCCGAAGATATCAAAAGCTTTGCGTCATATATTTTTAACCAGGGAAATATAATCGAAGTGGTAATGAATCCAACTGCAGAATAATATACCATGGATAAATATCAAAATAAATATCGTATTCCGTCTGCACGTGCTCAATGGTGGGATTATGGCTTGGAAGCTATCTATTTTGTAACCATTTGTACGCATAATAAGGAATATCATTTTGGAAATATCTCAATTGACAAAATGGAACTATCAGAAATAGGAAAAATAGTAGAATCGGAATGGCAGAAAACTACAGAATTACGTCCGGACATGAATTTGGAATTATATGAATATGTTGTAATGCCGAACCATTTTCACGCTATTATTTCGATAGGAAAAAATCAATATAACACCGATATAACCCACTGTAGAGACGCCATGCTTGGCGTCTTTATGAATCCAAATACGCATTCTATTAATACAGACGCCAAGCATAGCGTCTCTACAAAAATAGCGGTACAAAACAAATTTTCTCCACAATCAAAAAATTTATCATCCATAATACGCGGATTTAAATCAGGTGTAACCATTAATGCCCGGAAAATTAATCTTGATTTTGCATGGCAAACACGTTTTCACGATCGCATTATACGCGATTACCACGAATATAGGCGAATTGCCCATTATATTATCAGCAATCCTGAAAAATGGAATGAAGACAAATTTTTTAATTCATCCCCACCGCCATTGTAGTAGAGCCGCAATGCTTTGCGGCTTGGAAGAATCTAATATATCCCATTAAATCAGACGCCAAGCATGGCGTCTCTACATAAAAACGTAAACCTATGCCAACCATCAAACAAATAACCCAAACAATAGAAGATTTTGCACCATTATCCCTGCAGGAAGATTATGACAATGCAGGCTTGCTAGTTGGAAATCCCGATATGGAAGCAACATCAGCCTTGCTGTGCATAGATGTTACAGAAAATGTAATAGACGAAGCCATACAAAAAAAATGCAATCTCATTATTTCACATCATCCGTTTATATTCAAAGGATTAAAGTCCATAACCGGAAAAAATGAGATAGAAAAATGCATCATTAAAGCCATTAAAAACAATATCGCCATTTATGCCTGTCACACTAACATAGACAATATAAGTACAGGTGTTAGCGCAAAAATAGCCGAAAAAATAGGATTAAAGAATACACAAGTATTAGAACCACAATCCGGTCAACTTATCAAACTAGTAACCTTTGCGCCTACCAATAAAGCCAATGACGTAAGAAATGCCATTTTCGAAGCCGGGGCAGGCCATATCGGGCATTACGATATGTGTAGTTATAATCTTCAAGGCGAAGGAACTTTCAGGGCATCGGAAGGCACCAATCCGTATGTCGGGAACATAGGCGAATTGCACACAGAACCCGAAACCCGTATAGAAACCATCTTGCCTGTTTATTTAAAAAATAAGGTCCTTGCAACCTTAATCAAAGCCCATCCGTATGAAGAACCCGCATTTGACATATATCCATTGCTTAATACTACGCAACAAACAGGTGCAGGACTAGTTGGGGAATTGGAGATTGAAGAAGATGAGATATTATTTTTGAACCGTTTAAAACAAATTTTTACCGTTCCATGCATTAAACATTCCGGTTTAACAGACCGTAAAGTAAAAAAAGTAGCCCTTTGCGGAGGCTCCGGTAGTTTTCTGATTTCGAAAGCAATAGCTATGCAAGCAGATATTTTTATCACCGGAGATATCAAATATCATGACTATTTTATGTCCGAAAATAAGCTTTTGATAGCTGATATCGGACATTTTGAGTCCGAGCAATATACAAAAGAGATATTTTTAGAGATTATTACAAAAAAATTTCCTACCTTTGCTGCTTATTATTCAGAAGTGAATACAAATCCGATAAACTATTTATAAAATATGGCTACCGAAAGCAAAACAGACCCTAAAGAAATTACTGTTGAAGAAAAATTGAGAGCACTTTATGATCTTCAAACCGTAAACTCAGAAATTGACAGAATTAAAATTTTACGTGGTGAATTACCTCTTGAGGTTCAAGACCTTGAAGATGAAATTGCCGGTTTGCATACCCGTATTGAAAATTACAAAGATGAAGTTGCCGAACTGGAAACAAATGTTACCGGTAAGAAAAGTGAAATCGAAAATTCACGCGCTTTAGTTGAGAAATATAAAGAACAACAAAACAATGTTCGCAATAACCGTGAATACGATAATCTTTCTAAAGAAATTGAATTCCAATCACTTGAAGTAGAGTTGAGTGAGAAAAGAATCCGCGAATATGCAACATCAGCCAAAACCAAGAAAGAAGAAATAGAAAGATTAAGCACATATCTGGAAGAACGCAATGCAGACTTGGTTCAAAAAAGAGAAGAGTTGGAAGAAATTGTATCCGAGACCAAGCAAGAAGAAGAAAAACTTCGCGATCAGGCAAAGAAGATCGAAGATGTAATAGAGCCACGTTTACTATCGGCTTTCAAACGTATTCGTAAAAATGCCCGTAACGGATTAGCAGTTGTATACGTACAACGTGATGCCTGTGGAGGCTGCTTTAATAAAATTCCACCACAAAGACAAATGGACATCCGCTTACGTAAAAAAATCATTGTATGTGAATATTGCGGACGTATTTTGGTTGACCCGGAATTAGCAGGAGTAGTTCAACCTACAGAATAAATATTGTTAGAAAAATATAAAAAGAGAATCAACAAATAAGTTGGTTCTCTTTTTTGTTTTTATCAGGCTGACCATCTTTGTCAAGCAATCGTTTTTGTTTATCTCATGCTAAGTAAAAATGTTGCACTCAACGTCTTCACAACCAAGCCTAGTGTTCTCTCTCATACATTAGATACTACCCGACAAAGAAAAATTTCCCATCCCAACAGCAGATATTATGAAATATTCAATTCTCAGGATGATAAAAACAGTTTAAATAACAGATAAATAGATATTTATGCCATATTTTTAAGAATAAAAATCACTTCAAATAAATTTTTCTCAAATAAAAAAAGAAAAATACCAATTTCCAACTCGAAAAATCCTTAAACAAAGATTAAGAAAAAAAGAGTAGGGTAGTTATGTTCCAAATTATACAAGGTTAAATTAAATACACACTTGTAATTGATTACAAACGTACAAAACTAAAATAATTTGAAAAAATTATTAAATAAATATCTTTCGTAAAATATACGCATGTAACTA
>JAVBUB010000242.1:0-3797 GCA_031555675.1 Paludibacteraceae bacterium
ACCTGCGGTTTAATATTCACAGTTTTGATACCTGGATATTTTTTCAGCTTTTCTACTTGTATTTCGTTATCAAAATGACCGATATTGCAAATAATAGCGCTATCCTTCATTTTTTCGATATGATCTATGCGGATAATATCCTTATTTCCGGTAGTAGTTACGTAAATATCTCCTTCGGCTAGTGAGTCTTCTACCGGTTTAACTTCAAATCCTTCCATAGCTGCCTGAAGGGCGCAAATAGGATCTATTTCGTTTATGATAACACGTGCTCCATAGCTTCTCATAGAATGGGCGCATCCTTTACCTACATCGCCATAACCACATACTACAACTACTTTTCCGGCAATCATAATATCGGTAGCGCGTTTAATTCCATCGGCAAGCGACTCGCGGCAACCATACAGGTTATCGAATTTAGATTTGGTAACAGAATCGTTTACGTTAAATGCAGGGAATAATAGTTTTTGGGTTTCCTGCATTTGATATAAGCGGTGCACTCCTGTAGTGGTTTCTTCGGAAACACCACGGATATAAGAAATCATTGGAGTCCAAAGATTAGTATTTTGCTTCAATACATTTTTCAGTATATCATACAATAATCTTTCGTCTTCGCCATCAGCTTTTTTGTCAAGAACAGCCGCATTTTTTTCTGCATCCACACCAATATGAATCATCATAGTGGCATCTCCTCCATCGTCTACTATTAAGGTAGGTCCTTGGTTTCCGGGGAAAATAAGCGCTTGCAAAGTACACCACCAATATTCTTCCAGTGTTTCGCCTTTCCATGCAAAAACAGGTACTCCGGCAGCAGTTATAGCCGCAGCAGCGTGATCTTGTGTTGAAAAAATATTACAACTGCACCAACGTACTTCCGCGCCCAACTCTACCAATGTTTCAATTAGCACTGCAGTTTGAATGGTCATGTGAAGCGAACCTGTTATACGTGCACCTTTCAACGGTTTTTGTTTTCCGTATTTTTCGCGAAGAGCCATCAGGCCGGGCATTTCTTTTTCTGCCAATTCGATTTCTTTGCGACCGAAATCGGCCAAAGAAATATCTGCTACCTTGTAAGGTAAGTTTGAAAACAAATTTTCTGTCATTATCATTATTTTTTAGTGAATTGCAAAGATAATGGAAATTAATAAAGAAAGAGAAATGAAAAGTGAAGAATTTGTATTGATGGTTAAGAGGCATGTCAAAAGCAATGTTTTGTAGATATTATAAAAAAATTACCTGGTTTACAAACTAAAATAACCGCATTTGTAGTTTATATTATATAATTGACATTAAAAAAAATAAATCAAACTTTAATCGCTTCTTCAATCGGCTCATATATCGTAAAATGTTTTAAAAATTTGACTAATATCAAAAAAAATATATAATTTTATATTTAGTCCTTTAACTTTTAAATAATACAATTTATGAAAAAAAACATCAAATTTTCAACTTTTATACTCGTGTGTACATTTTTATTATTCTCTTGTGTTAATAATTCGGAACCAAAAGATAAAAGTGATACAGATGAAAAGCCGACAACAGAACAGAGTTTAGCGGCCATGCAGGAATATTCTTTGACTTCTAAAATCTTTAATGAAAATTTCAACGAAAGCACAAACTCAGTGTTATTGGCCAAAGACCAGCTTTCAAATGAGCGTAAAGCCAAAGTCATGACTGGTTCTTATCCTGTTGTAACAATCACTCCTTTTGACCTTACCAGTTGGCCTAAAACGGTTGTTGTTAATTATGGTGTAGAAAATATTTTATGTGATGACGGAAGGTACCGCCGCGGAATTGTAAACATAGTGACTACGGATTTTTACAGAGCTGAAGGAGTTGTTTTAAATATTACATTCGACAATTACTATCAAAATGATTATAAAGTGGATGGAAAACAAGTTATAACCAACAAAGGCAAGAATAAAAACGACAACTTTGTGTATAATGTAAAAATAGATAATGGTAAAATTACAACGCCACAAAACAAAATTATCTATTATAATGAAGAAACTTCCAGAGAATGGGCCGAAGGCGAAAGCACGGTATTGGATGCGCTCGACGATGTATATTATATAACCGGAAAACAATCGGGAGTAAGTTCTGACAGGGTACATTACACGCTTACCACAAAAGAAAAACTGGATTTCAATGTAGGTTGTAAATGGCTGAGAGCAGGATTGTTGGATGTAAATATTGATGGCCTACCCTCTTTTACAATCAACTATGGTAATGGAGAATGCGATGCACTGGCAACTGTAAGACTTTGGAATGCTGATTATCAAATAACAATGGAATAAATACTTATTTTCCATAAAAACACAAAGAAGACCAAGTAATTAAGTGTTCTTTGTGTTTTTATGGAAAATTTAAACCCGTATTAAATCCGAAAAAATTCTATCGGAAACAAATATACCTTCTTTGGTAAGTTTAAGATGATTATTTTCTATAGTTAGTAAATTTTGCTTTATGCCACTTTGTGCATTTTTAAGGCAATAATCATTAAGTTTTGTTCCGAATTCTTTCAATACACTCAAATCAATTCCTTCTTTGGTTCTCAGCCGGGTTATAATAAAATCATTGTATTTTTCTTCTGCTGTTAGTATTTCTATTTCAAAGAAATTACGGTTTGATTGAATATGGCTGATATATTGTTTTGTACTGGCCAGGTTCCACTGGCGGGAATTCAAGTCGTAAGAATGTGCAGATGGACCGATTCCCAAATATGATTGGTTGTTCCAATAAGATGAATTATGCCTGGAACGGAAGTTTTCTTTAGCAAAATTGGATATTTCGTATTGTTCAAAGGCATTTGCTTCCAATGTATTTACAAGGAGTTTGAACATCTCGACACTCAAATCTTCTGATACCGGGTTCAATTGTTTTTTTTCGATTAATTGGGATATTTTGGTTCCTTTTTCATATGTTAAATGGTAAGCAGAAATATGTTGCACACCGAGCTCAATGGCCATATTTAGACTATATTGCCAACTTTCTAGTGTTTGATTTGGTAATCCATATATCAAATCAATACTGATATTATTAAATCCGCTGGCCTGACATAATTTAACCGCCTCTATTGCTTTTCTGGCAGAATGCCTTCTGTTAATCAACCTGAGTTCATCATCATTAAATGATTGAATTCCCATACTGATTCTTTTGAATTGAAGGGATTGAAGCATTTTCAGATATTCTATGGTAATATTGTCGGGATTTACTTCCAGGGTCATTTCAACGCATTGGGAAGTATTAAAAGAGGTGTGAATGGTATTTAATATCTGCGATAATTCTTCTTTATTAAGTATAGAAGGTGTTCCTCCTCCGAAATAAATAGTTTTAACAGGTTGCCGGATATAGTTTTTACGAAGCTCAATTTCAGCACATAAAGCATCTACCAATTCTTTTTTAATGGAAAGATCTGTTCCGGAATGGAAATCGCAGTAAGCGCAACGGCTCTTACAAAAAGGTATATGTATGTAGATTCCCGACATAAACAAATTCAAGGTTTAATATTCAAAATTTAGATTATGAACCAATCATTATTTCCGGATATAAATAAAAAAGGAAGTCTTATTGACTTCCTTTTCGTTTTATCATTAATTTGTTGTTTTATCTTTGATTCTAGCTTTTTTACCGGTCAAGCTGCGTAGGTAGTACAATTTAGCTCTGCGAACTTTACCTACTTTATTTACAGTTATAGTTTCGATAAAAGGCGAATTCATTGGAAAAATTCTTTCAACACCAATGTTATCAGACATTTTCCTTCCGGTACATCTTTTTTTATCTTCGTGTCCTACTCTTTT
>JAVBUB010000052.1:0-4043 GCA_031555675.1 Paludibacteraceae bacterium
AAGAGAAATAACTAATCCGGCAGGAAGATGGCGTGCCGTGTACGACGACAATAATATTTACTTTCATGTGCAGGTAGCTGATGCCGTGCCTAATAATAACTCTTCGGCCAATGATATCCATTGGTGGCAAGATGCGGTGGAAATCTATATTAACAACCAAAAGCAATACGGATATGCTTACAGCAACATGTCATCACAACCATTTATCTATGGTAGTGCGGTAGATAAGGGTATTGCCACAATTTTCAAAAATACGGATACCTGGGACTTGCTGGTAGAAATACCTTTAAGCATCAATGGAATTCAAACCAATAAAGGCTATATAGAAATGGAAGTCGCCATAAACGAATCGCTTGGCGATGAAAATTGTCGTTTAGAACAGTTGTTTACATGGACGGCTTATGACCATTTTCAATATCCGGGCAGGCTGCATACCGTATCGTTGAGCAATTGCCTTCAAACGCTGGCCAACCCCCGGGAACTTAATTGTTACGGAGGTACGATTCTTTCTGTTGACATCGCTTCTACCGACCCGGCTCACAAATATTACTGGGAAGAAAGCAAAGATGGTGGCGCTACCTGGCAACAAATACCTAATTACTATTTTGAGAGCACTGTAAATAGTATTTATCCGAAGGAATTCGGGAAACACTTATACCGCGCTCAGATTAACGGAGTAGTAACCTGTCCGGTAGAGGTTACGTTTAATCCATGCGATGAAGGAGAAAATGGAAATGACGGTTCCGAATCATGTAAAGGAGCTCCGCAGATAAGTGTTGAGGAGCCAACTTGTGATAAACCAGGAACATTAACCCTGGTACCCAATACTTTGTATGAACATAAAAATTACACGGTGGAGTGGAAAGATGCCGGTGGTAATACAATCGGACAAAAAAACAGCACAATATTAACAGGGGTATTACCGGGTACTTATTCTGTTGTAATAGCTTATGGCGCGGGCTGTAAGACTACCATACCTATAGAGGTAAACCAAGCACTGGAAGGACATGGTTTGCTGGGAACTTACAATGAAACCAAACGCCAGCAAGTCGATCCTGTTATTGATTTTGACTGGGAAGATACAATACGCCCTAAATCCATAAAATGGGAAGGGTGTTTGGATATTCCTTGCGACGAAGGATCCGGGGAATATATTTTCTATATCCCCGAAGGAGGAAAGCTCTATATTGATGGGAAGTTAATTATTGGGGGAAAATAAATTTTTACATGCGATGAAGATGAAAAATAAATTAAATATGATCAAACGAAATAAAATTTTATTTTCTGTAATACTGTTGTTGAGTAGTGTTTTTTATGCATACGCAAACGATGCGGGAAATAGTGAATATCAGATACAATTTCAAAAATCATTGGACAGGGAAGGTGGAAATGATATTTCGTTATCTTTCTATGTGAAATATGGTAGTACATGCGGAAGTTTCAGAGCAGAATTACTTTTACCCAATTTTATTATTGCAACAAATGCAGAAGTAAGTCAAGAAGTATTTAATGGTTTACAACCGGTCTTTAACAGTACTTCAATGGCGGGTGCTCCGGAAGGTTTCAGAAAATATATCATTACTTTTACACCAACAGAAGGCGCTCTGAATGGAAGCTCGGCTGAATTTACAATTAATAAGTTTGCTTCTAACCACGTAAGTGAAAATCCTTGTACTTGGAAAACAGAGAAGGGTATTTTAAAGGTAGGAATTATACCTGAAAGTTGCAATGGTATATCACAAATTCAATATAATGAATGTTCGGCAAATGTAACGCCTCCTACTATAAAACCTTCAAGAATAACAATAGATACAATCCGCAGTTATTATTCCGAATTATCCAATGAGGCGCCATATAAACTGATAGTAAGTGTAAACCACTATAACCCGAATACTGATAATGATACCTCTGCGCTTAATTCATTAACCTTGAACGTGCCTGCATGCTTAGAATGTATCGGCGTAACAAGAATGACAAGTGACTATTACAAATTTTATAACCAAAGGAATATTTCAGTTAATGGATCTTCCATTGTTATAACAGGTAGCGATATATTGGCAGATTATGGAACATCATATTATTCTTTTTATTTTAAGAAGAATGAAAGTGGAAATACCGGAAATTATAATATTGGGGTTACCGTATCATATGAAGGCGGCATAAAATGTAACAATGGAAGTACGAGTACCCAACCTTTCTCAGAAAATAGAATTTTTTCTATTTCAGGAGCTAAAATTCCCTCTAACGTAAATAAACCCTTTGTGGATGCGCGCCCGTCCAGTTTGAATATAAACAATTGCAATCCGGTAAGCAATTCTAGTGCCTATTTCCCGGTAGAAGTGGATTTATCTTTTGCAGGTGGTAAAGTGGGATTTTTATCTCCTACCGATACATTGTTTTATGAAATGACACTGAATTCTACCGATATAGGAATTAAACAAATGACTCTTCCCTATACCGATTATGTTATTCCTTTGCAAGGTAAGGTGCTATATTATTATAAAGTTAAAAACGGGCAACAGTGGGTAAGCTTTACATTAAGTAACAACAGTAAGGTTTTTGAAACGAATAATAACATAGAAAAGATATTGGTTAAGTTTTACGGTATAAATACACTGGACTATTTTTCCCGGCATTTCAGGTATGAGTATTTTATGAAACAACAACCGGTGGGAAATCAAAGCTATTCTTACTCGGTTGAACTGTATAAAAAGAATGGGGAAAATAAAACAATTTTGAGCGAAAGGCAGAACGTTTCTTTAACAATGTCATCAACAGAATGCCCGCCTGTACCAAAATATTATAATGTATCCAATAAGTTTCTGAACAATGAAAATGTTCAATTAGGAGCAGTTGAGATGAACTATAACAAATACAAGACTATTTATCCGGCTATGCTTTGGGTTGGTTCAATTAATAATGATAACACCATATTTTCAGCAGGTAATTTAACAGAATTCACCTATACATTGAGCGACAAATTGAAATTTGTGATAGATGAAGCGACACAAAAAATAGATATAAAATATTATTGTACGCAATGGCAGCCTACTGGTGTACCCGAGCATTTACTTCAGAAATTAGACGATAATTTTTATGAAATAATCAACGACGGCAGCATTAAGTTTAAAAACCTGAATAATGTTCCCGGTATCGCAGAACAAACATATTTCTATGTGGTATATGAAGTGAAACTACGCGAAGATGCCAAAGCAACCCACGGTAATAATCCCTATATAATGTCAGGATTTCAGGAATCTTCAAACAATTGGCAGATGTATGATTGGTATCGTTCTACTTTCTCTATTCAAGGATCCAGGATATTTAGCACATACATGTATGCCGTTTGCGATGAAACTCAATTCACAAACAAGGTAAGTTTAACGAATCATGCCGGCGAACAGTACATGTATAAATTTGTAGTAGATAATTATGGAAATGAAGCCTTTAACAATGTTGCCATGGTTGGTTCATTGCCGTATCCGGGTGATAAAAAAGTGTTGAATGATAATGTTGACAGGAATAGTGATTTTCTAATACCATTAACCAAAGATGATGCCGTAAAGATATACCGTTTAAATAGTGATAATGAAATAATGGGAGAACCATTATACAATGGCACGATAAACGGTTTATTAAACAATCCCGATTGGGAATTAAAATTTACAACAACTGCCAATCCATGTTTAAAGGATGTTTTAAATGTCGAGGATAAGAGCACTTGCAATGAACCGGTATGGACTAATACAGTTCCATCCGGGGCGGCATATTTTATGCTGAGATCTTTGAAAGGAAAAGAGAGTGACCCGATGTTGAAAATGTTTTCCAAATTGGTAGTAAGCATGAAAGGAAACTTGCCGGGTTCGCTATCTGTCGGACAGGAAGCATCAGCATCTTTTGCAGCCCAGGGTGATAATTTTATTGCGAAAGAAAACGAAAGATTAGCTACAATTGTTATTGCCGAAGAAAGAAATTGTACTCCGGGTATAACTAAAATTACTCTTGATCCTTGCCGGACCTATTCCATTCGCTACGAATTACCG
>JAVBUB010000058.1:0-7521 GCA_031555675.1 Paludibacteraceae bacterium
AAATTTTCCTTTTTCATCGGTAAATAAGCTTCCGTTTGTTATTTCTTGTTCCCGAATAGGATACATTTTATAACCAAACCATGTTGGACGTTCGGTAACGCGGTATTTTAACGCAGCATTGGAAGCGGCATATCCGGCGTAGTTCATCACGGTTCCGGTTAACGAAATAGAATCGCCGAAAGAGTAGGCTCCTTTGATGTTGTCAATAGTAATTTCTATGCTGGGTCGTTTGTATTCTTCTACACGGAACGACTGGCTGTAATTATTGCATTGAATGGTAAAGTATCCGGATAGCACGTTTTGAGGCAATATAAATTCTCCTGCCAGTGAACCGAATTCGTTCGTTTTCAGTGTTTTGGTGGCTATTTCCTGGTAGTTGGCATCCAACAGTTTAATATTAAGTGTTTTGTCTTTGATAACCGTTACATCTGTAGTGGTTTGGTTGTAGGCAATGGCCTTGAAATAAACGGTTTGTCCGGGACGATAAATGCCTCTGTCGGTAAATATGGATATGTTTGTAATTGGTTTAATCGTTTCGGATTGCGATTTGTAAGCATATTTGTTGGTTAGCGGAAAGCAATAGTCATCATTGGTAGCAATGCCGGCATATATATCCTGATTGTTTTTGAAAGTATAGGTTGCATATCCGTTGGCGTTGCATGCTATGGTGGCGATAGGTTCTAAAGTTCTTTTCCCGTTTATATATTTATTTTCATATATTTTTACCGACGCGTTTTTTTCGGGATGTCCGGTTTTCCTATCTACTACATAGTATTCGATTTTATTGTTTCTGGCGCGTTGAATAAGTGTGTATCTAGATACATAAATGGTGCCTTTGTACGAGCTGGAAGGTTTTTCTTTTGATACTATTTCGTATTCATAAATACCGTTATCCAGTCCTTTTCCGGTGATGGTTAATGTTTGTTCTACAAAGCGTTCTTTTTCGGGTAAATCTATGTTTTTTGTGAAGACAAGTTTTCCTGTCGATTTTTGGCTGCTGTTGTAATCGGCCGTATAGGTTTCAATGCTTTTATCTACTTTATAAACGTTGATAACGGCATTTTTCAGGTTGTTGTAGGTAACTTTAAAAGTAATGTCTGTTTGTGGATAAACGAGGTTATCGGTACTGCATTGCAGAGCGGGTTGCTCTATTTGCAGTTGTATATTTTTTAGCAGGTTAATTCTTTTGTACTGTGGATATTTATCAATGCCTTGCTGGCAAATGTTATAAGAATGGATTAAATTTTTGCTTCTTTTTACTTTTTCATTATTTTCATTCCTTTCATTATTTAAATAATAATTGGCTTCTTGTATCATTATTTCAACAGTAAGCGGATTGTTGGCAAAGTGTTTCTTGAGTTCCGAAAGGCGTTGCAGGTACAGGCTGTCTCTAGATTCGATGTCTGAATTATTATATACAAACTTTAATCGTTCCAAATCAGCATAAAGCATGGCATCCTGGTTTGTGTCTGCCTGGTGTGCTTTTAATAAATTTTGATAGATGATTATTTTCTTGTTGGCATAATTGTTATTCGTGTGAATGGTATCGAATTGAGCGGCTTCGGCAAAATAAGCGACATTTATTCCTTGGGGAATAAAATCATTACCCGATAGTAAGTCCAATGCTCGGTAAGATAAAAAATCGAACAGGGTAGGGCGAAGATTGCGACTGTCATCACCCAGCGTTAATATATCGGAATAGGTAATAACGGATGTTTTTATGAGTTCGGCCTCGGGTTGCAGTGAAGCGTTGATGTGCTCAACCATTTTATCGGTAAAGATATTTTTGCTCCATTCGTCCATATTATCCGGTACATAGTCTGTTATGGCTGTTCGTTGGTTAATTTTGTACGTATTATCCTGATAGTATTTGGCATACATTTCGGCCAGCATGGAATGCAACATGGCTTGTTCCACCTTATGGGTACTTTCTGCTGTTAGTTTTTCTATAACAGAGAACATTTGTGGCCATTCTTCTTTGGTGCATTGGCAGTTCCGTTGGAAATCTATGTTGTAAATTAGTGTTTTAATGATTTGCGGGTAGTTTTTGGTTTTTACCGCATCGTTGTATATCTTATCTACTTCGGTTTTGGCCGATGCAGGTAGCGATTTCTTTTGGAAGTCGTCTACTTTTTTCCACGAATCTGTGTATGAATTGGTAGCTGCGTTGGCAAATAAAAAGCTGGTTGCTAAAATAAGGGTAGTGACGAATGCTTTGATTTTCATGTTGAAAGGTTTTAAAAGTTGAAAGTTAAGGAATGTCATAGGGCGGTTTTACGTTATACGTTTTTGAAACATCAACAATATCTTTACGTAAAACGTAGAGCGTACTACGTATAACTTTCTCAATTTTCGTTTTTTGTGATCAGTACTACGACTTGCGCCGCCATGCCTTCTTGCCGGCCTACGAATCCAAGTTTTTCGGTGGTTGTGGCTTTTATAGAGATATCGTCAGTGTCTATATTCATAACAGCTGCCAGCGCGTTTTTCATATCGGGAATGTGTGGATTAAGCTTGGGTTTTTCGGCACAGATGGTAGCGTCGATATTGCCTATTTCGTAACCGTTTTCTCGAATAAGTGCTATTGTTTTGGCGAGTAGAATTTTGCTATCGATGTTTTTGTATTCGTTGGCATTGTCGGGGAAATGATAACCGATATCCCTCATATTTGCTGCTCCTAATAAAGCATCGCATATGGCGTGAATGAGTACATCGGCGTCCGAATGTCCCAATAAGCCTACTTCGTGTTCTATTTTGATGCCACCGAGCCAAAGCTCCCTGTTGGGTGCAAAAGCGTGTACATCATATCCTAATCCGACCCGTATTTTCATGATTGAAAGAATAGTTGATTTGTTGAATAACTGAAAAGATAAGGATTGCTTTATTCCGTTAATCTGTTATTCAATTATTCTATTATTGTTTAGAGCAAAGTTAAAAGAAGAAACGGATGTTTCAAATTTAGAAACATCCGCTTTGTGCTTATCATTATAAATTATTATTTTACCAGGCTTTTTAATCCGCCCAAGTCAAATAAAAGCGAGAAACGTAGTGTTTGATCCAAGGGATTACTTTGAGAAACAGCGATTACATAAGCTGCATCCAATTCGAATACGTTTAGTTTGAATCCGACACCGGCAGTAAAATATTTTCTGTTTCCTTTGTTTTTGGCTTCGTTGAAATAACCTGCACGCACAAAAAATTGCTTGTTGTAGCTATATTCCAATCCGACAGACCACATAATTTCCTGCATTTCTTCTTTGAATCCTCCGGGAGCATCACTAAATGATTTGAAAATACCGTTGATAGAAGACATATCGTTGTATTCCGCTACTTTTTCGTCGTAATCTTCATCTCCTTGTTGTGGAGGAGTTGGCACCAATAATTTATTGATATCGGCGTTAAGTGAGAGCTTATTGAAATCGTCAAACGGAAACAGGAAAGAACCTCCAAGTCTCAAGTTAGCAGGCAAGAAATAGTTATTGGTTCCTTTGTCATATGTGATTTTTGTACCGATGTTCGAAATGTCTAACCCAAAAGCCAGATTTCCGGTTCCGGTGGACATATTGAGCGGATTATTGAAAAATACGGCTATATCTGCGGCTCCGGCATTTCCAGGATACATTTCGGTACCATCGGCCGAATAACTGGTGTTCAGATCGGAACGGATGTACCTTAAGGCAACGGCTGCAGACCATTTTTCGGCCAACATACGCGAATAAGCAAAATCTATGGCGAGTTCATTCGGGTTAACCTCAATGCCGGATTCATCCGGATTTTGTCTGAATATTACTTCTCCTAACGAAAAATATCTTAACGAGGCACTTACTGCCTGTTGGGCTTTATCGTCTTGATTCGTAAAAATCCAATAGCCGGTTAGGTTTGCCAGGTTAATGTCATCGACCAGTTTGCTTAACCATGGGGTATATGATATTCCTAATCCGCCTTTACTGGTCATAAAAGGGTATTTAGCAGGATTCCAGTATTGAGAGTTTACGTCGGCAGAGGTAGCTGCACCAACATCACCTAAACCTCCACCACGGGCATCGGGCGCGATTGTTAAAAGAGGAACTGCCGTTTGTACTGGATTTAAATCACCGTCGTTGTAGCCAGTTGCGCCGGTATACGATGAAATAAGTAATAAAAGGAAAGAAATTGAAATAATTTTTTTCATTCTTGATTTTTTATGATTATACAAATTTTTAATAATTGGAATTTTAGTTATCAGTCTAACGTGTTTTTTGCAAATATATTATTTTTATTGGGCATTTACGATAATCTTTTTTGTTTTGGTTGAGATTTTTCCTGATGAGGAAGCAACTTCTACCTTAAACAAATACATTCCATTTCTTAATCTTTGTCCGGATGCTGTTTTTAAATCCCAGTCCGTAATTAACAATGTGTTATCTGTTGTTGTGTAGAAATCTGAATTGAAATTCCATAACTCACGTCCGGCCATGTCATATACACGAATGGTTACATCTATTTCTTCATCGGGCCTGTCATGTTTCAGTGCAAATACAGTAGAAGTGTATGCCGGATTCGGGTAGCAATATACTTCTTCCATTTTCAATGGTAAAGCGCTTCCAACTTCAAAATCAAAGCTGTCGGTTGATGAGTTGTTTAGCAAATCCCATACCCTGAATGTAATGGTGTGTTTTCCGTCAGGTAAATCTTGAAGTTTGTAAGTTACCGTGCCTCTTTCGTAAGTACCTAATTCAGCTTCGAAGTACCTGTTCAGATTAATCCAGTCTTTGTTATCCAGTATCAGCATAATGTCATGCCCGATTCCGCTTCCGGTTATGTTTATTCCATTCTCATCGGCTACGTTGGCTACAAATAAAGGAGAGTTACTTACTTTATCACCGGATGAGAAAGATGGTGTATTTAAATACATGTTGATTTGAGGCCCTTCGTTATCGTCTATGTTATCATCATTTGAACCTCCGATAATAAAGTCTTCGAAATGACCATGTGCTTCATTATCATTATTCTCATCCTGGGCATAATAAACAATTCTGCCGTTTCCAAGGGTGTAATTTATATCTTTGGGGATCATAACAATGGTGGTAAATTTACCATCTACCACTTTGGCTTCAGCTAATGAGATAATAGAGCGGTCTTTAAATGTGATATTTTCAGTGTAGCCATTGTTGTTCAGTAATCTGATGCTTTTTTCTTTGTCAAATATGCCGATGGAAATTTTTCCATTGAAATTGCTTAGTATATTGTTGTTATCGTCTGTGATACTACCTTGTATTTCTACTTTATCCAATGCTTTCAATGTAATTTCGGAATTATTCGCATCTTCATTGTTAATAAGATCTGTAGTTACATTGTATGCCGGATACGCTAATGTTAACGCCGGATCTCCCAGTAATGTAAAATTAAGTTTATTTGCATCGTACTTAACCAAACTGTTTCCTTTTGCTTTTTTGCATATATCGCCTAACTTCAATCTTAGACCATTTTCATCTTTTTCAAATAAATAATCAGCAAAAGCCAGATTCAGGCGTGAATTATTGATGGCATATACAGTACGTGTTGTTGTTAGGAGTGCAACAGCTCCTCCTTTTGGATTTAAAAATGCATTTTCGCCTGCCGTTAGTTGCCCGCTGTCGAATCTGCTGAAATCGCAGGTAGCAGTTATCCACAAAGCCATATTGTCATTGTGCATCCCCGCAATATCCTGGTTTTGCAATATTTTTTCGCTGGCCCAACCTCCGGTACCTCCATGTCCGGTATAATTCACTATCATTGCTCCTTTTTTAATTTGATCCAAAAGGGCTTCCCTTGCTTCCGGATACGATTCTCCGTTGGCTGTAGTTACTTGCGTATAGGCATCTAGATATATTTTATTTATTTGGAAATCAGGATATAAACCTGTCATTTTTTGAGCTAATGCATCAGCATCTGATGTGTGTGCTACGTCGTTTGAATCGTCGGCATCGTCGGCAACAAAGCATAACTGATTTTTCCAGCTGCCTTTGTTTTTATTGTTCATGTAGCTGATAGTCTTGTTAACCGCACCCGTAGCTTCGGAGAGTGTGTTTACAGGGAATCTGCCTACACCGATGTCCATACCATCACTATTGAAGTTCCTGCCTTCCGAATCATCTAGAAAAGCAAAATAGTCGTCGGTTACATATGAGGATGTTTCTTCAACCGAATTATACGACTGGAAGGTAATGATTTTATTATTGTTGTCTGCAGGTTTAACTATTTGCCTGTTGTCATAAGAACCATCGCCGAATAACAACAGGTACTTGGTTGTTTGGCTAGATGTTCCATTATTTTTTCTTTCATAGAACATTTTCATAAACCACCTGATAGCTGTTGGATCTGGCGTTCCCGAAGAGAATTCGTTGTATACTTGTTCGGGAGTTACAATCAGTACAGACATATGATCAATATCCTCATGTGCCTTTTTTAATTTTTCCGCTTCAGACCAGTAGTCAGGATGGCAAACAATAACCAGTTCGTGGTTGAGGTTGGCGTGTAAATTCTGGTTAGGCACATCTTCCAGTTTTTCTATGGATTTAAAAGAATTAGTCATATCTAACGCAACAAACTCTCTGTAAATTTTTGCTGTGTTATCAATAACAAAGGTTAATTCACCGGTTGATGAATTAAAATCGGTCTTAATTTCTTTGATAGAAAATTGATCGGTAGTTTCCCATATTTTGATATTGTTGTTTGCTCCTCTAAGTATATATTTAGTTAGTTTTTCGGTAGAGAATCCGGCGTTACTGAAAATCATTTCTTTACCAACCATAATTAATTCCCGTTGAGCAGTAATACGAATATAATTCAACCACCCTCTGGCTGATGAAGTTGCACCGCTGGATGGGTTAAATGTTAATTTTACATTAAACGATGCTGATGTTGGGTTGAACGTAAATGCTCTGTTAAGGGTTTTTGCTTTAATGTGAAAATTACCGGATATATTTTCGGCATTAAACGTTGATGAAAACCCAGTCATGTCAATTTTAAAGTTTGATTTTGGCGAGTTGGTGCTGGTAGGGGAGTAAATGGCTGCATCAATTGTAAATGCGGTCTTACTTCCGGTTTTTAAATTAGGTATATTGAATGTAATTGTCTGGGTGGAAGATATAGACGAAAATTCTTCTCCGTAAAATTCGCGTCCGGAGCCACCTTTTCCTGAAGAGGAAATCAGATTGACCAAATCTTTTTCATGCAGTTCATACCCGATGAAACTAGTTATTTCTGTTGGTGTTTTTCCTCCTGTATCCACAACCGGTTGTTGTTGTATCAATTTTTCCTGTACGCCGGAAACACCTGATGCCAGAAAGTAATATCCATATTCCGAATATGGGTTTATGGTATGTTCAAACTCTTCATATACATCTAAATATTCCCAGCTAATAGGGCCCTGTGCATAGAATAAAATATAATCTCCATCATTAAAAATACCATCATTGCCTTTTTCTATGTAAATAGCAATTTGTGGAAGATCATCTGTCCTGTCCAAACTGAAATCTTCCTGCAACATGGCGGCACCAT
>JAVBUB010000149.1:0-6192 GCA_031555675.1 Paludibacteraceae bacterium
TAGTTAAATTTAATGATATGGGTGGTTGTTGGTTTACGGTTATCTTTATATTTTTTGTTGCAGAACATCTTGTGCCATTATATCCTGTTAATGTGTAAGTAGTATTAACGGAAGGAGTTACCTTTATAGTGGAGCCGGTTCCTATGATTGCCGGATTTCCGTCTATTCGCCATTCATAACGTTCGGATCCAGTTGCAGTTAAAGTCGTTTCTTCTCCATTACAAAGAGTGTTTTTTGTTGCAATAATATCTAAAACAGGCTTGTCTATATAATCAACAACAATGGTATCGGACAATTGGTAAACCCGTGCATAATAAATATCATCAATGGCAAAGTCATTCCCGTTGGCAGCTGTATTTTTATTGTCGATACAAATTCTGGCTGTTGTCTGAATTCCGGAATTCCATTCGGCATAAAACTGCTGCCAGTAACCCGGAGGGTTTTGAACCTCAATAAGGTCGCCTATAGGAGAGCCATTAATACTAAAGTTCAATTTGGCGGGACTGGTTGGATGGACAGATGTGAACCATGCCGAAAAAATATAGTCGGTATTAGGAACTATCGTTATATTCTGACACCAAATACTTTGGTCTATTTGAGGAGCCCCATTTACAATCATCATATTACCTCTACCTGTGGTGTGATCGCCAAAACTGGAAAAGTTGGCATGATAGTAACTTGCATTTTTTCCTATGGCATACACGCCTTCTGCTTGTAAAGCAGCCTGAAAACAACTGGCATTGTTCTGTTGGCAAGTCCGGTAAACATACCTGGGATTAGTTAAATAAGTAGAAGTAAGGTCGGGTCTGAAACCATAATCCGAAGTAAATCCAACATTTCCCAATTCAAAATCTCCATTGTAAATTAACGTGGTTATATCCACTTTTTTTGTCTTTATGACATAAGTCCCAGAGTTTGTTACTGTATAAGAAGGATTTGTAGAAATAATGCCCAAACCTTGTTTTTCCCATTCATATGCCAAATAGTCCATTTCAGGTTGAAGCTTTAATGTTTCTCCTTCACATAAAGTAGTATCATTTCCTAAATACATTTTGGCTTCACATTCAAAACCTTGCAATAAAGGAACTCCTATAGTAATCGTATCTCTACATCCTCTTTCGGATGTTGCAATAACTGTATATGCCGATGATTCGGTTTGTGAAGAAGGGACTGCAGATGTCTTGCCGATCAATTTTGATGGGCCTATTTCATTTTTATAGCCTTTATACCATTCGAAAGAAGCCCACATACCAGTAACTCCTGTTAACACAAAAGGTTCATTCAAACATACTTGTGAAGGTGCGACTTTTGCCGATACTTTAGGTTTAGGATCTACTATAAATTCATAAATAACAGGGCACACTGCAGTGGTCGGATAATTACTGGCTGTAATGGAATATTTCAAAGATTCTCCCAATGTTCCAGTATTATTTTCCAATGCCATCAATGGAATGGAACCACTACCGGATGCTATTCCTCCTACTATCGAAGATGTTTGCATGGTCCAGGAAATACTCCCGGCAGATACGTCAAAATTTACAGGAATTGTTGATAATCCGGAACAAATTCTTTGAGAAAATGCGGAAGTTATTTGGGGACGAGGATGAATGGTTACATTTACAGCCTTTGTTATATAACAGCCTCTGTTATTTTGCGCCTTTATATAATATGTACCCGATGTTTTTATAGAATCCGGCTTTGTTATAGAAACTGTAGCATTTGCATCCTGCCAGTAAGTTAAGATCAGATCACTATCCGATCCATTTATAATTCCCGGACTTGTCAGGTTAACAATATCAGGGTCGCATGTTATTCCCGGATTTGTAATAACAAGATTGGGTTGCGGATAAACAATAACATTAACAGGCTTAATGTCAAAACAACCTTCATCTGAAGTCCCTTTTATGTAATATGTTCCACTTTGATCCAAAGTTGCAGCTTGTGCATTTGATAAAGCTATTGTTGCATTGGCATCTTTCCAATAAGTATACGTTAAATTAGGTGTTACACTTGTTGCAATAAAAGGAGAGGTAATATCTATTTTTCCCGGAGCACAAATTGCGTTGGGTTGGGTAACCAATACTGTTGGCGATTTATTTATAGTTACAATAACCGGCATTATTCTTGAACATCCTTTGCTTGTTGTCCCTTTTATATAATAAGTTCCGCCGGTATTTAAATTTTTAGCTGTGTTTTCATCCAAGGCAGATGTGGCACCTATATTTCTCCAGTAAGAATACGTTAACCCGGCTGAAGATCCATATGTAATATCAGAAGAAGTTATATTAACAACATCTGGTGTACAAACAGCAGGTGGGTTGGTTATTGCTAATGTCGGAAGCGGATTGATTTCCACAATAACAGGCTCTGTTCTTGAGCAGCCGAATGCATCTGTCCCTTTGATGTAATAAGTATTACTTACATTGATAGCCGACGCTTGTGCTATTGTTAAATTATCCGTTGAAGCCGATGCGTCACGCCAGTAAGTGTAAGTCAAATTTGAAGTCGATCCGTTTGTTATCGAAGAAAATGTAATGTTAACTACGTCAGGATTACAAACCGGCAGAGGGTTAGTTATTACTATAGACGGTATAGGGCTAATATTGATGGTAACAGATTTAATTAGAGAACAACCTTCTGTTGTTTCTCCTTTTACATAATAAGTTCCGGCTGTTGTTATGATATGTGAAACCAAAGGAATTGTAGCTTCGCTATTTTGCCAATAAGTTATATTTACATCTGGCGATGCATTTACCAATGCTTCAATATTTATACCTTCATGTTCGCATATGGTGGTGTCTTTTACGGAAAATACAGGTTTCGGATTAATAACTACATTAATTTTAGCTGTATCTGGACATCCTTTAGGCGTAGTTCCTATCAATTTATAAACACCAGACATGCTTGTAGATACATTCGGTAATAATGTAGAGCGGGATTCTTCTGCAAAATCATCCGGACCTTCCCATTTATATGTAACTACAGCAGTGCTTCCGGCATTTATTCCCCCTGTTAAATTTAATAAATTGTTTTCGCAAACCGGACTATTGCTTGCTGCATAAACACTGGGAGATGGATTAATTGTTACCGTTGTTGGTACGGTAACCGAACAACCATCAAGGTCTCCTTTTATGTAAAAAGTTCCTGAAACATCTATAAAATCAGGGTTTAATAAACTTGTGGTTCCTGCCCTGTTAGTCCAATATGTAAAAATGGTTGAAGGAGAAGAACCGGTTGTTATTTCCGGAGAAGTAAGATCTATTCCCTGAGCGGAGCATCCCGAAATAATTGTTGGAACTTCTACAATGGGTAAGGGTTTAACTTTAACATCAATTTCTAACGTGTCGGAGCAACCGGTTCTTGTCCCTACTACTTTATAAATTCCGGATTTACTTGGATCCGTTTCTTCCGGGTTTGAGAAATAAGAACTGGTGGTTGAAATCAATTCATCTGAAGGGGAATACCAACTATATGTTCCTCCGGGCCCCACGCTGACCACCATTTTAATCATCTCTCCTTCGCAAAGAGATGTAACATTATTAAGATTTATTGTAAATGTTGTAGAATATACCGTAATCTTTACATTTTTAGTTGCCGAACCGGTTGCGTCTGTCCCTGTTACATAATAGGTGGTTAACATAGTAGGAGATACTGTTATAGATTCTCCTGTTCCAATTACCTCTGAAGTGGAACTGTTTTCGCGCCATTCATAAGTATCTGCTGTTCCAGAAACGGATAATTCCACTGATTCTCCATTACAAATAGGAGTTTTTGATGCATATACATTAAAAGTGGGTGCAGCAAATATATTTTCGGCACATAAAAATGAAAAAACAATAAAAACCGAAAAATAAGGAAAGATATGGAGTATGCCTTTTCTCATGCGAAGATATTTTGAGTGTTTATAAATGTGTAATTAAAACAACTAATTAGTTCACATCTCCTTTGGCAGTCTTTAATATAAATTTATAAATTACTTTTTCTAAAACAAAAAGATTTTTTAAGAAAACAGGAAATAAGTATGTGAACCCAAACAAATTTAGCATTTTTTTTCAAAATATTAACACTATTTTTTGTTTGTTATGCATAGTTATTAAATGTTAAATTTTGATAAAAGTTGTTTTTTCTTCATTTTTCCCAAAATATTGCATTTTTTGAAATTATTTGCGTTTACATTATTAATAATTACGAAAAACATCAATATGCATATAAAAAAACTTCTAAATTTCAGATTCTATGAAAATGATGTTATCATATAACCTTAAATCTGAAGTATTGCTTAGGTCAATTGATACATTTACCTTATTTAATAAGTAGAAGATTTGTCATTTCTCGTCGTACATTAAATAAATATTACCTTATCTTTGCGAAAATAAGATAAATGTAGAACAATGACTGACTCAAAAAATATTTTTCTGAAAATATTTTATCCGGTAGTTGAATTTGTCAATAAGATAGACAGTCGACTCTTGATCTTTCTGATTCTATGTTTAAACCTGCTTTCATTTAATCTGCATACCAACGAAGAAGCCTATTTTTCGCTTGCCATGCAATATATGGATCCAAACTGGATTCCCGGATCATTTACATTTACCGAATGGGTAGGTACAAGGCTTCTTTTCCAAACAATAACCGGATTTGCCCTCAAATTCCTGAGCTTTGAACAAGTCGCTTTTTGGGCCAGACTGTTTAACATCCTGGTTTATTCCTTTCCATTAGCCCTTATTTTTAAAGAATTGAAAATAAAAAATATCGGAATTTTAATCATTCTGCAAATATTCGCACTCAATTTAAACACTCAGCATTTTTTTGGACAAGAATGGATTTTCCGGGGATTTGAAGCCAAAACCCTTGCTTATATCTTCATTTTCTACAGCTTTTATTATATCCTGAAAAGCCGATATATGCTCGTTGCATTGTTTGCTGCAATAGCATCTTATTTTCACATTCTAGTGGGAGGATGGTTTTTTGTCATGGTGTTTATTTATGCCTTGGTCAGAGAACAAAATATTAAGCTATCCTTCAAAATGGGATTAACCTATGTAGGCATTGTATCACCTTTTATTGCTTATCTTGCTTTGTATATCAATGGAAGCGGAAGCATTATTAATGGAGTCGATATCGATTGGGTTTCCGTATTCTTCCGCAATGCCCACCACGTAGCTCCTATGCACTCGAGAGGCGCCATGACCGGAGTTCTTCCAAGGGTAATCGTAAGTTTCATATTATCGCTGGTCAGTATCTTTTATTTCCGTAAATCTACAAGCGAAAATATACGCAAACTAAATACTATTGCCATTGTTTGTTTATGTATGATTTTTACCGGATTAATCATTACTCACATAGACCATAACGGCCGGATATTAAAATATTATCTCTTTCGCATTGCCTCTATCGGAGCTTTTAGTTATTATTTACTGATATTCCTTTTTTTTCGCGACAAGTTTGATAAATGGTTTAATCCTCAATACGTAAAATCCATCGCGATACTTATCATGATTCCGTTTTTTCTCGAATCTGTTGTCAATAATATAGCCAGCCAAGTTAAAAAAGCCCGCAACGAAAAAGATTTAATAGAACTTGCATCCTATTTCAAAGAAAATACAAAGCCCGAAGATGTTTATTTGTTTTTAAACCGCGATGAATTATCCTTTTCACGAAGAACAAGACGTGAAGCATGGGTTATTTTTAAATTCGACCCCGGAGGAGGCGAAAAAATTTATGAATGGTATATGAGATCACAGGCTAAAATTAAATTACAGGAAGATATTTCTTACATTGATACCATTACACAAAAATATAAATTAGATTATTTAATTACAGACGAACAAACCGATTATAAAAACCTGAAAGAAGTTTATCACAATAATAAATATCATTTGTATGAAATCGTTAAAAGTGAGTAACTGCGGCATTATTGAGTTATGCCAAATAAAAGATGGACACGATGGAATACTTTCTGTTGCCGAAGTCGGAAAACAAATTCCGTTTGACATAAAACGAGTATATTATATCTACGGTCTAGAACACGAATCTGCTATCAGGGGAAAACACGCACATAAAGAAATAAAACAAGTTATTTTCTGTATTAACGGCAGCTTTACACTTACTGTTGATGATGGACATCAGCAAGAAGAAATTAAAATAGATAAACCCAATATCGGTGTTTTTATGGATATAAAACTATGGCAT
>JAVBUB010000002.1:0-3284 GCA_031555675.1 Paludibacteraceae bacterium
CAGGATAGGGAAGTTCAGAGTCGGGTATGCCGTGGGGATTGATTTAAGTAAAATGGTAAACCACAACTATGCATCACATGAAATTATGATTGGATACAGCCTCTGTAGAGCCAATAAGTTCTGTAGATAATAAAACAACCAAAAAATCAATATTTTAAACCCTCTAACTCAAAATTAGAGGGTTTATAATTAATAAAATAAATTACATAAAGATACTCAAAATGAAAAAATTAATAGGATTATTTCTCGTATTAGTAAATATCGGAATCTTATCTTATGCTCAAACTCCAGTAAAATATACGCCATCACCTTGCGAAACCGTAACCACTTTTGATAAAACATCAACCCCCGATTTAGGACTTCTGATATATTCCGATGATGCCGAAACCATATGGAATGCTATGCGATTGGCCGTATACAGTCAATCAAAAGGAGACCTGGTAGTTGTTTTTGTGTTGGGAAAAGCAACAGATGCCTATATCAGGGAGCAAGAAGAATCAGATATATATAACGTTCAAAAAATTAGCGATACATTTCTTTCCAACGGTGGAAACATCTATCTCTGTGCAACCTGCGCCAAAGCCAGAAATACAGAAGAGGTTCAATCATGCACCATTACCTCCATTGCCGATATGTATGAAATCGTAAAAAGAAGCAAAAAAGTCCTTACTTTTTAAAAAACAGCCAAGAGCAAATCTTTTATGCAATCACATTTGGTTACAACTTCCGATGGATCACATACACTATATGTTCCGCAAATAGATGAACACTACCATTCTGTGAACGGAGCTGTACAAGAAAGTATGCATATCTTTATCAATGCCGCATTAAGAGAATGTACAAAACAAGATGTTCATGTATTGGAAATAGGTTTCGGAACCGGATTAAATACTTTTCTTACATTACTCGAAGCAGAAAGAACCAGTAAAAATATATTATTTACGACAATAGAATTATATCCAATTGATAGTAAAGCAGTAGAAATACTTAATTATGCGGAACAAGTAGACTCCTGCAAGTCCGCTGAATTTAAGAAATTACACACTGTAGAGTGGAATAAGAAAACAGTCATAACCCAGCAATTTTCACTCGAAAAAATTTGTACCGATTTTACCACGTTTGATTTTACCGAACAATACGATGTTGTTTTCTTTGATGCCTTTTCGCCCGAGAAACAACCCGAAATGTGGACCGGAGAAATATTTTCCCGGATATATCAAGCCTGTAATTCCAATGCTGTATTAACAACCTACTGTGCAAAAGGAGCTGTAAGAAGAGCTATGCAGAAAGCGAACTTTTCCGTAGAAAGAATTCCGGGGCCACCAGGCAAGAGAGAAATATTACGATGCAGAAAAATTTGAAAAGCCGATGAAATCTTTTTGGAATGCAACAAAACCATTTTTAATACCCTGCATTATTTGCTGGACTATCCTGTTATGTATTACACTCAATACTCAAAAAATAGATCTACACTTAAAAATAAATCAATGGCATTCCCATATAACCGACCTCTTTTTTCAATATTATACCCATGTAGGAGGAGTCGCTTTTGTTGCCCTTGTCATCATTATATTGTTATTTTATAACTATGCCGATGCCCTTTTTGTTCTCATTTCCCAGATAATAACAATTCTGATTATCTACCCTTTAAAGCACTTTTTTGCTGTAAACAGGCCACTTCTTGTTTTTGAGCAACAAAATATCTTTATTCATCAATTTGAAAATTTTCTGTTAAAAGATTCCCTCAGTTTTCCTTCCGGACACTCAGGGGCCGCTTTTGCACTATTCCTGTCCATAACTGTTTTAGTGAAATCATCAACGCTTAAATTCATATTTTTCATATTGGCAGTTTTGGTTGCCTATTCCAGAGTATATCTTTCCCAGCACTTTACGCAAGACATACTGGCAGGCGCATTTATTGGTGTTTTAGCAGTACTCATATCATACCTTGTTTTCTATCGAAAAATAAAAGAAAATTCAAGATTAAACAATTCTTTAAAGATAAAATGCTAGCATCTAAAATTGCAGAAATAAAAAACTAGAGAAAAGAATAAAATTCTTTTTTAACGTCTTGTTTTGTTACCTTTTATTCCAAAATTAGTCCAAAATGAAGTTTTGGAAAATTTCTAAGAAATATTATGATATTTTCTTTTTGTCCTTTACCTTTAAAAGTATTAACTAGAAATTAGACCTGTAAATCTGTTGTTTTTGAGAATATTATCATTATTTTTGTTAAATAATTAATGACCATTACACTATGGATAGTTTAGGCGATATAATATTTTTTGGAGCCATCGTTATAGCCATTGTCAGCAATGTTATAAAAGCCCTGAGAAAAAACAAACCACAAGTAGATAAACCCGTTTTTACCGAAACCGCTTTAGATGATTATGATTATCAGCCGGCTAAGGAAAAAGCAAAACCGGTAACTCCGCCTATCTCTTTTTTCGAAAAAGAAAGAAAAACAACCATAAAAGATAACCGGATAAAGGAAATGCCAACGCAAGAAATTCAACTTCAGGAAGAAGAAAATACATTTAACATTGACTTTTCAGATGTTTCGGAAGCAAAGAAAGCTATTATTTACTCCGAAATCTTTCATAGAAAATATTAAAAAAGAAGACAAATTTTTGTATGCTTTAAAGCTCCCAAAATTTTGAAACATTGAAAAAGTTTATTACATTTGCATAATGATAAGAGAAAAGTAAGGAGTTCTGGTCACTGACCAGAATTCTTTTATTTTTATAACAAAATTAAAAACTACGATTATGGCTATTAGTTATATGACCGAAGAAGGTTATAAAAAAATACTGGAAGAACTTAACCATTTGGAAAACGTACAACGCCCTGCCATTTCAAAACAAATAGCAGAAGCCCGCGATAAAGGAGATTTGTCCGAAAATGCCGAATATGATGCAGCAAAAGAAGCACAAGGCATGCTCGAGATGAAAATTGCTCAAATGAAAGACATTATTGCCAATTCCCGTATTATTGATGAAAGCAAACTATCTACAGATTCAGTACAATTACTAAACAAAGTAACTATTAAAAACGTGAAAACCGGACAAACAATGATATATACCATTGTTTCCGAGAGCGAAGCCAATCTGAAAGAACAGAAGCTGGCAATTAGTACACCTATTGCCAAAGGTTTGATAGGGAAAAAGATAGGTGATATTATCGAAATCAATGTCCCCTCTGGAAAAATGTCCTTTGAAATAATAGAAATATCACTATACTAAACGTGTAATTTTTGAAGAGCCTGATTAAATTTCCAACCCAAT
>JAVBUB010000028.1:0-3244 GCA_031555675.1 Paludibacteraceae bacterium
AGATATGGAAGATGTTCAGAAAAAAAATGCAGCTGTTATTAAAGCGGCAACTGATACTACACGTTCCGAAGATGCAAAAAAATGGACATTCAAAGGAATGACAGGCCTAAACCTTTCTCAGGCTGCATTCGAAAACTGGTCTGGTGGTGGCGAAAACTCTTTTGCCATTAATGCTTTTTTCAATGGAGGAGCATATTATCGTAAAGGTAAATCCGCCTGGGATAATGATTTATCATTGGGGTATGGCGTTATTTATACTAAAACCGATGATTGGAGAAAAAACACGGATAATATCGACTTTGCTTCAAAATATGGTTACGCAGCCGCTAAAAAACTGTATTATACAGCATTAGCCAGCTTCAGTACTCAATTCGATAAAGGATACAATTATCCGAACGACAGCATATACCTTTCTAAATTTATGGCACCGGGTTATGTAACCGTTGCTCTCGGTTTAGACTATAGGGCTTTCAATAATTTCTCCGCATTCTTCTCTCCGGCTACCGGTAAATTTACATTTGTACTCGACGATAGTTTATCACATGTAGGAGCTTACGGTGTAGATATTGACAAGAAACATAAAGCTGAAATCGGCGCGTATGCCAAATTTGCTTACAGCGGAGACATTGCCAAAAATGTAAATCTTATTTCCAAGTTGGAATTATTTACGGCTTATGATGATAGCTTTGGAAATATTGACGTTAATTGGGAAGTATTGATAGGAATGAAAATCAATAAATACCTGACAGCTACTTTAAATACGGTATTGAAGTATGACGATGATGTTAAATACATTGACAGTAAGGATATTAAACACGGAGCACGTATACAGTTTAAAGAACTGCTTGGGATAGGTTTATCCTATCAGTTTTAGTAAGTTATAATATTCGTACTTAAGGTCTAAAGAATAAAGTTTTACGTAGTACGTTTTACGTTATACGTTTTGGCGTACTATTTCAAAGTCAGCTACGTAAAACTTAAAACGTACTACGTATAACTTAATAAAGGTCTATTAATACAATAAATTTACCACCACTAATTCCGATTGGGTTCCCACCCGATACAAAGGTCCCCAGATGCCCAATCCGGAAGAAACGTAATAGTGTGTGTTTCCTTTCTTCAAATAACCATACCCAAGTTCATACATCATATTTACAATGATATTGCCGGGAAAAAACTGTCCCGCGTGCGTATGTCCTGAAAACTGCATGGTAATACCGTTTTCTTCGGCTTCTTCCAAGTGAAAAGGTTGGTGATCCAATAATATAACAGGATATTGATGATCCAGTCCTTGTGCTATTTCCACCAAGGTTTTCCGGTTCGGATTGGTTTTGTCATCTCGCCCCAACACATAAAAACTGCTATCTATCAGAACAGCTTGGTCGAACAGCATTTTTATTCCTGCTTTTTCGTAATACTCATAATTTAGCTCCCTGTTAAATGAATAATACTCATGGTTACCCGAAACTCCATATGCGCCGTATTTGGCCTTTATTTGCTGTAAATCTTCATACATCTGCTGTTTAACAAATGGTTCAATCCCCCTGTCGGCAATATCACCCACAAAAAAAACAACATCCGGATTTTGATCATTAATCAACTTCACATATTGTTGCACTTTATCTTTTCCAATATTACTTCCGAGATGTAAATCGCTTACCATAACAATACGTAGTTGCTTATGCCGGTTGGTTTGTTCTGCAGAAACGTTTAATTCCACAACTTTAGGGTGATTAAATCTATAATTACCTGCAACAAGCGCAACCAACACAACACCGAAAGCGGCAATACTTGCCCATATTCGGTATTTTTCCACCAATACCCCGTTTGTATGGACAAAAAAATGATCTATTAACCGGAGAACGTCAATAACAAAAAAAGCAATACCCATATAAATAACCACCATAAGAAAAGTAAAGCCCACAAAAGAGAGTACATTCGCCAGCTTAATGGGCAAATAGTCGGCTCCGATAAAACCCGTCATCATGGTAAAAAACAAAAGGAAATACACTACAGCAAAAGAATATTTCAATACCGGGTACTGGATAAAATTGTGATACCCTCTTGCAAATACGTATCCGATTAACGAAATGAAAATTAAAAGGAAAATAATCATGTATGGCTTCATTATAGTTTATTTTTTAAGTAAACGAATAGGCAAAGTAAACAAGAATAAAAATAAAATAACAATAACCTGTTTACCGGTCTACTTATTAATATATTATTTTATATTTCGCAAATTTCAATAACAACTGCCGTTTCTGGTTATTGCCAAAATCGACCCAGGCTTTACGGCTATCCGCATCGCCTTCGATAGAGAGCACCTCCCCTATTCCAAAACGTTCGTGCTGTATTCTGCTTCCGACTTCCAAACCATCTACCGAAGAAGTTTTGCCAATGGAAGATGCATCATTGTTGCTTTCAATTCTGGTTAATTTACGCTTGGAAGAAAAGAATAATGGCTTTGAGCTTTCGAAAGTATCAAAATCGTCGTTACCTTTTCCATAACGATTGTTAAAAGAACCTGACGATGATGTATTGTCCCATTGAGATTCGAGCGGAAGGTCAAGATATGATTTATCTATATCTTTCAAAAAACGGCTGGGTGTACAAAAATTAGATTGTCCGTTCCGGAAACGGGTTTTCGCATAACTGATAAAACAGTTTTCTTCGGTACGGGTAATGGCTACATAAAACAAGCGTCTTTCTTCTTCCAGATCTCTTTCGGACATCAAGGTACGGGCAGATGGAAACAGTTCTTCTTCCATGCCCACAATAAAAACGTTTTTAAACTCCAATCCTTTAGAAGCATGCACGGTCATTAAAGTAACCTTATTGTTATCTTCCTCTTTTTGATTATCCTGGTCGGTAAGTAACGAAACTTCGGTTAAAAATGCAATCAATGAAATAGCATCTTCGCCTTCTGTTTCGAGCCTGATAGAACAAAACTCATGGATAGCGCTCAACAATTCCTGTATATTTTCCTGCCGGGATAGATTTTCCGGCGTCTTTTCCGCGTTAATGTCCGTCCAAATGCCCGATTTTTTAATAATATCGTCGGCTACTTCATAGGCATTTTTTTCATGAACCTGCTCTTTAAAATATAATATGGCTTCCGAAAATATTTTCAGTTTGTTGGCTGTGCCCGTATTTACAGATAAGTTGTATTGTAATGGTTCGGTAATCACATCCCACATGGAAACTTTATGTATCTGGGCACATTCGGTTATTTTACCAATAGTAG
>JAVBUB010000192.1:0-4330 GCA_031555675.1 Paludibacteraceae bacterium
TAATTCTTAATTCTTAATTCTTAATTGAAAATGATTACCATAGAACAACTAAAAGAAGTTACAGAACGCGAGGCTGCGTTGAGGAGGTATCTTTGACGTTGATGTCAAACTTATCCAGATAGAAGAAGAAGAGCTCAGAACTCATGCGCCCGGATTTTGGGATAACCAGAAAGAGGCCGAAGAGCAAATGAAAAAAATAAAAGACCTAAAAAAATGGGTCGAGAAATACACTGAAGTAAAAGCGGCAACAGAAGAATTGCAACTGTCTTTTGATTTTTATAAGGAAGAAATTACTACCGAAGAAGATGTTGATGCAGCCTACAGTAAAGCATTGGATTTGGTTGAAAACCTGGAGCTTAAAAATATGCTCCGACGCGAAGAAGATAAACTGGGTGCTGTCATTAAAATTGTAGCCGGAGCTGGTGGAACTGAGGCACAAGATTGGGCTGACATGCTTTTTCGAATGTATCAGCGCTGGACTGAGAAGCAAGGATATAAAAGTGAAATTACCAACTTTCAGGAAGGTGATGAGGCCGGAATTAAAACGGTAACGATGCAAATTGAAGGCGACATGGCTTATGGTTATCTCAAAAGTGAGAACGGTGTTCATCGCTTGGTTCGTGTATCTCCTTTTAATGCACAAGGTAAAAGAATGACTTCTTTTACTTCGGTATTTGTGGTTCCTTTGGTCGACGATAGCATCGAAATTGAAATAAATCAGGCCAACCTTACCTGGGATACTTTCCGCTCAAGCGGAGCTGGAGGGCAAAATGTAAATAAAGTAGAAACCGGAGTGCGGCTTCATTATAAATATAAAGACGAAACTACCGGTAAAATGGAAGAAATCGTCATAGAAAATACTGAAAGCCGTTCGCAATTTGGGAATAAAGATAATGCGTTACGTTTATTAAAATCGCAACTCTACGAAATAGAACTGGAAAAACGTCGCGCCGAAACAGCCAAAGTAGAAGCAGGTAAAAAGAAAATAGAATGGGGATCGCAAATCCGTAGCTATGTTTTTGACGATCGACGTGTAAAAGATCATAGAACCAATTATCAAACATCGAATGTTCAGGCTGTGATGGATGGGGATATTGATGAATTTATCAAAGCTTATCTGATGGAATTTGGAGGAGAATAGTTATGAAAAAACAATATGGGATATTTGTGTTTTCACTTATTGTGTTATTTTGTACAGGTTGCCGCAAAGATAAAATGCCCAACAATAGTAGTGGCGTCATTACAGAAGAATACATGCAAGGTAATTGGATTATTGAAAGTACCAAATCTTATCTGAAAGTTTCGGATATTATGTCTATGTATTCGGATTATTGCGAAAAATTATTGAATGATAAATTATCAAAAGTAGCATCTGGAAAGATTCTTTATTTTACTGATCATGGGAAAGCATATTGTATAGATGAAGGAGTACTGAAAGATAGTAGCGATTTTCATGTTGATGAAGAAACAAATACCTTATATTTCGATAGTAATCCTAAAGTGCTTGGTTTTTATATTCCTCATTTTTATATGAAAAAAAATGAACAGGAAGCCAACAAAATGACAGGATATTTAGGAAAAAAAGAATCTATGGATGTGTTGGAAAATGATGGAACTGTTGAGACCTTTTATATGAATCTTATAAAAAACAATATAAAAGATGCGCAATGTGAAATAAGGTTTAAACGGGATTTTACTGATTATAGCTATCTGCAGCAATAGATATTTCAATTGGTTATACCAAATAGCTAAAAGAATATCTCAAAATTTAATGAATAAGCGGTTTCAATTTAAGCAATTGAAACCGCTTTTTATTTTTGACTCATTACCTTATTATACTCGTAAATTCTTATCAAAGAAAAACTTCAACATTGGCGAAATTTGAAAATTTTTGGATTGAGGATGTATCTAGTATGAAATTTTTCTGTCTATATATATTCTCTTTTATATTAATTCTGTTTTTTTCCATATGTTTTTGTTTCTTTTTGTTAAATCAATAGTTTTTTATTAAATTTCTATATTTAAATTTTATTAACATTTTATTATTATTTTTACGATTTATTAAATAAATTTTTGTGTTTTTAATTTTATTTGATACATTTGCATCATCAAATAATTGCAATTAAAGTCTTTTGTAATTATTTTTCTAATTAGAGGTTTCTTTTTATATATCTTAAAATCTGCAAGATATAATTTTTATTTTGTAGTTTCTATTTCCTCAAAAGGATGTGTGGATATTGTTAGAAAGTAAAAAATATTTTATAGTTAAATTTTATTACACTTGTTTCATAAACGATTATTTAGGTGGTATTCGCCTGATGAAGTTATGATAGATGAAATTTTATTTCATAAAGGTAAAATAATGTATAAAGAAAATGAATAAACCATTACTCCATTTGTGCAAGATGTTCGTTTGTCTTGTCTTTTTTCTTAGTTTATTTGTACAAGTTTCGGCACAAGGATTTAACCCTTCTGTAACTTCTGCAACTTGTAGTAGTGCTTGTTCTGATCGTTTGGTTGGACGTGTTAGCTTTTCTTATTGTGGCGAAGGAGAAGCTCCCTCTCGTTGGAATTTATCCAGTATAGCATATGAAGGAAAGGCGACGCAATCTATAACCTTGAATGGATTAAATCCGGCGACAGGTAATTTGACGGATAACTATTATACTATAGTAAAGAATCCGAAAAATATAAATGGAACCAATGGAGTTCCTCTCCAAAACGTAGAAACAGATGGGATTTTTCTTTTCAGAAAAGGTCAAACAGAAAATGCTTTTGTTTATAAGATCAGTGGTTTAAATAATCCTGCAACTGTTGGTCTCACAGCCCAAGCAAGTTATTGCATTCGAATAAAAATGCGCAACGTCGGTTCGCCCAATAGTGGAACAGACTGTAATCAAAGGTTGAATAATATACAAGTAAAGATAGGCAAATCTAATGGCAATAATCTTAGCTGGGGTACTGATTTCGTTGTTGGAGGGAAATGGATAACCACTAACACTCTTTGTTCGAATCCAAACAATGGCAGCACCAGTGGCAATTGGACAGGTAAGGGTCAGTGGGAAAACTTAAGAACTTATGGTGATTATACTACTATAGAGGGAACATTTCAAATAGGAAGGCAAAATGGGACCAATGACTATGATAATGGTTTTTCGATAATAATAAGATCTGAAAATGGGAATAATTCTGTTATTGGAATTGAATCAATTGAGGTTTTCGGGTGTATGCCGGGCGAAACATATGGAACAGTTACTCCTAGTCCTTTGGAAAATCTATGCCAATATGATACCCAGACAAAACCTACTCCTACATTATCATTATCTGCCAAAGATGAGAACTCAATAACCCTTCGTTGGAATTACACCGGAACAGCAGATCATTATGAACTATATCGCTGTTCCAGTGCTACCGGTTCATGTACTACCCGTGTTGGAGAAAATATATCCGGCACTACTTATAAAGATACCGGTTTAACTTCCGGAACTACCTATTATTATAAATTAGTAGCCAAAAAAGCAGGCGAAGATGACGCAGAGTCCAAGATATTCTCTGCTGCAACTAAATCAGAATTTGTTTATGTCCCGTTTGCTTCAGGAACATGTAATAATGTTTGTCCTACTCAATTAGTTGGTTATGTGGATTTCTCCAATAAAGATGGAATAACCACAGGTCGCTGGACATTGAATGATATAAATAAACATGGCCTTGCTACACAAACTATCTCTGTTAATGGACTGAATTCTACTAGCGGGAATATAACAGACAACTATTATACTATTGTCAATAATCCGAGTTCTGTAAATGGGCCTAATGGTTTACCCCTTCAAAATGTAGAAACGGAAGGAATATTCCTTTTTAGAAAAGGACAAACAGATGATGCTTTCGTATATACGATCAAAGGATTGAACAATCCGGCAGATGGTGCATCTGGGAATAAAGCAAGTTACTGCATACGTATAAAGATGCGTAACGTAGGAGTTAGTGGTACAGATTGTGGCCAAAAATTAAATAATATACAAGCAAGAATAAGGAAAACAAACGGCAATAATTTAAGCTGGGGAAGTGACTTTATTATTGGAGGGAAATGGACTACCACTAACACTATTTGTTCCAATCCCAATAATGGAAGTACTACAGGAGTATGGGCAGGGAAAAACCAATGGGAAAACCTTAGATTATATGGAGACTATACGGTTTTAGAAGGAACTTTCCAGATAGGTAGGGAAAACGGTATAAATGATTATGATGATGGCTTTCAGATTGCGATCAGATCTGAAAACGGAAATAATTCCGTATTGGGAATTGAGTCCATTGAAGTTTACGGTTG
>JAVBUB010000156.1:0-9488 GCA_031555675.1 Paludibacteraceae bacterium
ATATTTCTTCTTTCAAACAATTCTTAATTATTAATTTTTAATTATTCATTTTCCATGATAGTATTTGCTAATCCATCTTATTTGTTTCTGCTTTTATTACTCATTCCTATGATAGGATGGTATATATGGAAACAGCGGAAAGCCGATGCCGATATACAGATATCGACCACCAAAGTCTTTGCGAAAACACCCAAAACATATAAATATTATTTGAAACACGTTCCTTTTCTGTTCAGACTTGGTGCAGTTGCCATGCTTGCCATTATTCTGGCACGTCCGCAACAAACAGATGTGTTGCAAAACGAGAGCGTTGAAGGAATTGATATTGTTATTACGTTGGATATTTCCAGTAGTATGTTGGCCGAAGATTTGAAACCCAACAGATTGGAAGCTTCTAAAAATGTAGCTGCCGAATTCGTGATGGGACGCCATAACGACAATATAGGCTTAGTTGTTTTTTCAGCCGAAAGTTTTACGCAATGTCCTCTTACCACAGACCATACAGCTTTGGTTAACTTATTGCAGACTGTTGAATGTGGTATGATTGAAGACGGAACGGCTATTGGTACCGGACTGGCCACGGCTGTGAACCGTATTAAAGACAGTAAAGCCATATCCCGTGTCATTATTTTGTTAACAGACGGTTCCAACAACAGGGGAGAAATAACGCCGGTTAACGCTGCGGAAATAGCCAAAACATTTGGTATAAGGGTATATACCATTGGAGTAGGAACGAGAGGAATGGCACCATATCCTGTTAAAACACCTTTTGGAATACAATACAGAGATATGGAAGTGGATATTGACGAACCTACTTTGCAGCAAATAGCCACGATTACTGGAGGATCTTATTTTCGTGCGACCGATAATAAAAAGCTTGAATCTATTTACAAAGAGATAGATCAAATGGAAAAAACAAAAATTAATGTAGAAAATTATAAAAAGAAAAACGAAGAATACCTTCCGTATGCTTTTTTGCTGTTAGCCTTTTTATTGGGCGAAGTATTATTAAGAAATACCATTTTACGGAATATTCCGTAAATTAATCAAAAGGATACGTTGAATATTTTATTAATTTACACAGTTTAGGAACTTTACAACGCTTAGTTATGTTTAGATTTGCCAATCCGATATATTTATATTTGCTGATAATCATACCCATACTGATTATTCTTTTCATTGCTTATCGCATGATCAGGAATCGTAGTATCAAAGCTTTTGGTAATCCGGAATTACTGAAAGAACTAATGCCCGGTATATCACTTTACCGCCCTTATGCCAAATATATCCTGTTGTTGATTATTATTACACTGGCTATATTTATCATGGCTCGCCCTCAATTCGGATCCAAACTCGAAATTGTGAAGCAAAAGAATGTGGAAATAATGGTAGCTTTGGACATTTCCAACTCGATGCTGGCAGAAGACATTGCACCCAACAGGCTGGAGAAATCAAAGCAAATATTATCCCGCTTGGTAGATGGGTTAAAGAATGACAAAATAGGTTTGGTAGTCTTTGCCGGCGACGCGTTTATACAATTGCCCATTACTTCGGATCATGTTTCGGCCAAGATGTTTATGTCATCTATCAGTCCGAAGTTGATATCACGTCAGGGAACATCTATTGGTGCCGCTATTGATTTATGTGTAAGGTCTTTTCCACCGACAGAAGGAGCAAGCCGTGCTATTATTGTAATAACCGATGGAGAAAACCACGAAGATAATGCCGTTGAAGCAGCTAAACTCGCAGCCGAAAAAGGATGCCTGGTACATGTTATCGGTATGGGAAATCCCAATGGAAGCCCGATTCCAATTGCCGGAACATCCAACTTTAAGAAAGACAGGGAGGGCAATGTGGTTATTTCCAGATTAAATGAACAAATGTGCCAGGAAATAGCCCAAGCCGGAAAAGGTATTTATGTTCGTGCAGATAATACCAATTCTGCATTGAAAATTATTACACAGGAAATAGAAAAAATGTCATCATCGGAAACCGAAGCAAAAGTATATTCCGAATACAATGAACAATTCCAGACATTGGCCTGGATTGCCTTGGCATTGCTTACTATAGAATTTTTTATATTAAATCGGAAAAATAAACTATTTTCTAAATTCAGACTTTTTGATTAAAACCGAGCAAACTGAAATTTTTTAAGATTTTTTACTTATGAAAACTAAAATAATCATATTATTTCTTTCGTTTTTTTATTATACCTTGGCTTTTTCACAACAAGAAAGAGCTAACATACAAAAAGGAAATAAATTGTATGAAAAAGGAAACTATACCGGAGCCGAAACAGAATACAGGGAATCTTTATTGAGGAACCAGAAATCGGTACCCGGAACTTTTAACCTTGGTAACGCTTTGTATAAACAACAAAAGTATGATAAAGCCAGGGAGCAATACCAGGTAGTCGCCGCTACGGAAAAAGATGAGAAAATGTTGGCCGAAGCGTATCATAATATTGGCAATACTTATATGGAAGAAAAAGATTATTCCAAGGGAATTGGAGCTTATAAAAAAGCGTTGAAACTAAACCCGAAAGACGAAGATACCCGTTATAACCTTGCTTTGGCCAATGCTATGCTAAAACAGCAACAACAGCAGCAACAACAGCAAAACAACGACGACAAAAAAGAAGATAATAAAGATCAGCAAGAACAACAAAATCAAAACCAAGAACAACCTCAGCAGCAAGAGCAAAATAATATGTCTAAAGAGAATGCTCAACAAATATTAGACGCCTTTGCCGAAGATGAAAAAGACTTGATGGAAAAACTGAACGAAGCAAAAAGAAATCCGGCGAATACCAGAAAAATTGAAAAAGATTGGTAATTTTGATTTACATTCGTCGCTGATTTGACCTTTGGATAAAGAATGTGATGAGTTCTTTTGTTAAAATAAAATGACAATGAAAAAGATTATATTATTTCTAGGGATATTATTTACAACAATTGCCTGTGCATACGGACAAAACGTTAATTTCACAGCCAGTGGTCCCAGTGCTGTAGCCAATCAATCCCAATTCAGGGTTACTTTTACCGTAAACGGCAATGCCAAAGATTTTCGTACTGTAGGAGAAATAACAGGTTTTGATGTATTAATGGGCCCCATGGAGTCACGTAGCCAATCAGTGGAATTTGTAAATGGCAAAACGAATTCAAGTATTTCTACCACTTACACTTTTACCTTGCAGGCCCAAAAGGAAGGCACTTTTACAATACCTACGGCAACTGTAACAGTAGATAATAAAAAATATATTTCCAATTCCTTAACCATTAAAGTATTACCTGCCGATCAACCAGCTTCCCAGCAACAATCAGGAGGAAATACTTCATCTATGCAAAATGTTGGAGGAGTAGAAGTTTTTGTCAGGGCTATTCCCTCCAAGACTACCATATACGAACAGGAAGCCGTATTGCTTACATTTAAGTTATATTTCAAAGGTGTGAATATTGCAGGTTTTACCGATGCAAAATTTCCGGAAACAAAAGGATTTATGTCTCAGGATATTGAAGCATCTACCAATAAGCAAGCAGTGCTGGAAAACTATAACGGGAAAAATTATAATACCGTTGTATTAAAGGAATCATTGTTGTTTCCACAGCAAACAGGTACATTGGAAATAGAACAGGGTAAATTTGATATGTTGCTTCGCATACCCAATGCTCAACCCAGGGGAATTTTTGATGATTTTTTCAATGCGTACCCTGACGTAAAAAGAAGTGTTAATTCCGCTGCTGTAAAAATAGATGTAAAACCATTGCCGACAGGGAAACCACGTTCATATGCCAATGCTGTTGGTAATTTTTCCCTCAGATCTTCTATCAACACAACAGAATTAAAAGTAAACGATCCTATTACCATAAAAGTGGAGATTTCGGGAACCGGAAATTTGAAGCTCATTAAAAATCCGGAAATAGTGTTTCCTGCCGATTTCGAAATTTATGATCCTAAAATAGATTCGAAACTAAAAACAACTACAGCAGGTGTTTCAGGCTCTAAAACTATAGAATATCTGGCCATTCCCCGACATTCAGGCAAATTTACCATTCCTTCGGCCGAATTTACGTATTTTGATCTTAGAACAAAATCGTATAAGACATTAAAAACCGAAGCCTATGATATTACTGTAGAGAAAGGCGAAGGAACAACAAGTGAAACAATGACTACTTTTGTAAATAAAGAATCTTTGAAATTCCTCGGGAGCGATATTCGTTATATCAATACCCGAAATCTGAAATTGAAACCTAAAGCCGATTTCTTTTTTGGAACAGCCGCATTTGCCATGTGGTATATTCTTCCTGTCTTATTATCTATAATACTATTTATTATATTTCGTAAACAAGCCAAAGAAAACGCGAATGTAGCGTTGGTACGTACTAAAAAAGCCAATAAAGTGGCAATTAAACGCTTAAAACAGGCCCAGAAATATTTGACCGAAGGAGAAAAGGAAAAATTCTACGATGAAGTATTAAAAGCACTTTGGGGATATTTCAGCGATAAATTGAATATTCCGGTAGCCAGTCTTACCAAAGATAATATAGAACAGGAATTGTCGAAAGCAAAAGTCGACGAGAAGCTGATTGCTGATTTTAATTCTATTTTATCCACATGCGAATATGCCCGTTATGCACCAGGAAATAGTTTCGGTGAGATGGAACAATTATATAATCAAACTGTAGAGAAAATAGGAGAATTAGAAGAAAAAATTAAGATGAAGTAAACCAGTTAACGAGTTGACAAGTAGATGAGGATTAGACTTCTCAACTTGTTAATTCGTTAGCTTGTTAACTCGTCAACTAAATACTTAATATCATGAAACATATTATATTATTCATATTTTCATTTTTATTTGCCATTGGAGTATGTGCCCAAAACAGTATGAAAGCGGCAAACGATCTCTATGCTGCCGAGAAATATGAAGAAGCCGCAGCTATGTATCAATCTTTATTGAATACGGGACAAGAATCGTCCGCTTTATACTACAATTTAGGCAATGCCTACTACAAAACGAACGAAATAGCACCGGCTATTCTCAATTACGAACGTGCTTCATTGCTTCGCCCGAATAACGAAGATATACAGTTTAACTTGGAATTATGCCGTTCCAAAATAGTAGATAAAATAGATGTTGTAGATATTTTCTTTTTGCGTTCGTGGACAAATAACCTGGCAGAATTGATGAGCTCAAATTCCTGGGCAACACTTAGCATTGCTACGTTTTTAGTATTTATAGTAGCTCTATTCTCCTACATATTCGGCAGGTATAACATGTTGAAAAAAACAGCATTTTTTGTCGGATGCATTGCCTTGTTAATCAGCGTATCTTCTTTCTTTATGTCCAGTATGCAAAAAAATAAATATGTTGACCACCCGTATGCTATTGTAATGGACGATTCGGTTACTGTAAAAAGTTCACCGGACGAAAGCGGTACAGACCTTTTCTTAGTACATGAAGGCACCAAAGTGAAAGTAAGAAAAGTATTCGAAAACCAACTATGGGTTGAAATTCAACTGGAAGACGGCAATGCCGGTTGGGTAAAAACTACAACTATTGAGAGAATTTAAAATAACTGAGTAATTGAATAACTGATTAACTGAATATCAGAGAGTATTATTCAATTACTCTATTATTCAGTTGTTCAATTATTCACTTATTAATCTTATGCTTATGGAAGTCATTAATCAGTTAATTGCCTGGGATCACGATCTCTTCTTTACATTGAACGGACATTATTCCAATTTTTGGGATGCTTTTATGTGGATTTTTTCTTCTAAACTAATCTGGATTCCTGTAGCTGCCAGTATTTTATATATCTTATTTCAAGATAAAAAGAGTGAATTTTTATTTATCCTGATAGGATTGGTTGTTACCATTGTTTTATGTGATCAGATTTCTTCTTCTGTTTTTAAACCTATGTTTGAGCGCTTAAGACCTTCTCGTGAGTTCGACGGACTGGTACATATAGTAAACGGCTATAAAGGCGGAAAATATGGATTTGTGTCGTCTCATGCTGCCAATGCTTTCGGCTTTGCTTTGTTCAGTTCTTTAATATTTAAATTTAAGCCCTATACCATTATTGTATTTACATGGGCATTGATAAATTCCTATTCCAGAATTTATTTGGGCGTGCATTATCCGTTGGACATCATTTGTGGAGCTTTGTTGGGTCTTTTATGTGCATCTTCGGTTTGTATTATTTCCAACTTTTTGAGAAAGTTTTATACCGGCTTTATGTTTAAGCCGATTTTGGCACCCAATGTTACTTCATCCGGTATTCAATATAAAAATATGTGGATTGTGATATCGTTTTTATTATTGACGGTATTTTTTATCTGTATATTTTCTATTGAAATGACTGAATTTATGGCATAATTTGGCTATAATTGAATCCATTATTGTTGGGAATTTAAGTTACTCCAACAATGAAATATTTCCCTGATAATCCGGAGTTTTTACAATAAATTCCGGATTATTCTGTTATATAAAGTGGGTCAATAAATGATAGATGACTTGTCAAAACATAATTTAGAAAAAATTGTTAATATATAGTTGCATATGCAAATTATTCCCGATAATTTTTGAAATTCGGGAAATATTTTATATATTTATAGCATGATGTGCAACTATTTACTAATTTAAAATAATGCCACTATGACAATGAAAATCACTTTTAATGAGTTACGGGAGATTAAAGATCGCCTACCTCAGGGAGCAATGTCAAGAATTGCAGAAATGCTAGGCGTAACAGTAGAAACAGTTCGCAACTATTTTGGCGGTCATAATTACAAAATGGGGCAGAGTTGTGGAGTACATATTGAAAAAGGACCGCTGGGCGGTATTGTGATGTTGGATGATACCACCATATTGAATTTAGCCCTTGAAATGATAGAACAAAAATAATTAAAAACGGTTTCATAATGTTATTGAAACCGTTTGTTTTTATCTATTAAAAGGCCTTTAGCCAACTACTCCGGTTTTATTTTGGTTTTTTACGAAGCCAATATTTATGTCCGCCATTCCAAATAATGTCATCATTGTTCGAAAAGATATAGGAATACTTCGGCGCGGATTTTACCCCATCTTGGTCGCAGTACTTTGTAGTTGATATGTTTCGGCAATCCGGAATTTGCCCTAAGACATTTTGATAATTGTTGTTAAGGCATATAAATTTTATAGTTTCTCAAAATTTTATCATTTTTTAATATTAATATTTTGCTTGCTATTTTGAAATGACTAATTTTGTATGATTTTTTAAGAAACCATTAAAATATATTATTAAAATGATTAAAGTAGGTATTAACGGATTCGGCCGTATCGGACGTTTGGTATTCCGTGCAGCTCAAGAAAAAAGCAACATTCAAGTTGTTGCAGTGAATGACCCATTTTTGGATCTTGACTATTTAATTTATATGTTGAAATATGACACTGTACACGGTCAATTCAACGGTACAGCCGAAAACAAAGACGGAAAACTTTTTGTAAACGGAAAAGAAGTAGCATTTTTTGCTGAAAAAGATCCAGCTGCTATTGGTTGGGGAAAAGTTGGTGCTGACTACGTAGTTGAATCTACAGGTGTTTTTACAACAATAGATAAAGCTTCTGCTCACTTGCAAGGTGGTGCTAAAAAAGTAATTATCTCTGCTCCATCTAACGATGCTCCTATGTTTGTTTGCGGTGTAAACCTTGACAAATATACTAAAGACATGAATATCGTTTCTAACGCTTCTTGTACTACAAACTGCTTGGCTCCTTTGGCTAAAGTAATCAATGATAACTTCGGAATTGTTGAAGGTTTAATGACAACAGTTCACGCTGCTACCAATACTCAAAAAACTGTAGATGCTCCTTCTGCTAAAGATTGGAGAGGTGGTCGTTCTATTTTGAACAACATTATTCCTTCTTCTACAGGTGCTGCTAAAGCTGTAGGTAAAGTAATCCCTGCATTGAACGGTAAATTAACAGGTATGGCTTTCCGTGTTCCAACTGCTGACGTGTCTGTAGTAGACTTGACAGTTCGCTTGGAAAAAGCAGCTTCTTATGACGAAATCAAAGCGGCTATTAAAAAAGCTTCTGACAACGAAATGAAAGGAATCCTTGGATATACTGACGATTCAGTAGTTTCTACAGACTTCATTACCGATTCTCGTACTTCTATCTTTGATGCAGGTGCAGGTATCGCTCTTAACGGAAACTTCGTTAAATTAGTAAGCTGGTATGACAATGAGTGGGGCTATTCTAACAAAGTGTTGGATTTGATCGCACACATGGATACAGTTAAATAATTTGATCCGAATATTGTAGCTTTTAAAGTTACATGTTTATAAAAAAAAGCAGCAAATTCAATTTGCTGCTTTTTTGATTTATTATAATTCTTCTGGGATATTTTTAGAACCATAATATCCAGCTAGTTGTTATAATGCGAAATAATTATTTTTATAATGAGAAAAATGCTTTGTTGCCTTTTCTGCATTTGTTTTACCATGTATGGATATACGCAAACAGATTCTGTGCCTAAGAAAAAAGAGAAGAAGATCAGTTTAACCGGATTACCGATGGTATCGTTTGATCCATCTAAAGGAACCGGTTTTGGCGCCATGGGTATGGCCTTTTTTAAGTTATATCCCGATGCTAAGCCTTCGAGTGTGTATTTGATGGGAAAATATACCACATTAGGTAACTGGGGTGTTGGCGTCATGGCTCAATTGTTTTTCTCACAGGATAAATACCGCATATCATTGGGTGGCGGGTATATGAATAACGATTTTCAAACATATGAAGACACAGCCGGAGGACAGGTAGAGATACCGTATAATAACCATGGCGGTTTTTTCTTTGCTTCTCCGTCTATATTATTATGGAATAAGTTTTATGTTGGCACCGGGGTTCAGACTTTCCGTTCTCACTTGGATATTGATTATCCTGATCCACAGCCTGATTCTATTAGTACTACCTGGATGAATTCTTTGGCGTTGACTGCCATGTATGATTCTAAAGACAGTCCTTATAATGCCACCAAAGGTATGAATGGAATTCTCCGGGCTAATTTTTTCCCCGAATGGTTCGATAATGAAGGTACTTATTATAAAATACATGCCGAATATAATTACTATACCCATGTTATAGATTCTTCGTTCGTGCTGGCAGCCAGAGCCTGTGCTAATATCGGGCTGGGAGGTATTCCGTTTCAGGCACAGACGTATATTGGCGGAAGAGACATACGTGGTTATACCAAAGGAGAATATCGCGGGGATCAAACTTATGATGCGCAAGCCGAATTACGTTGGAATTTTTATCGTCGCTGGGGCTGTGTCGGATTCTTTGGCGTAGCTATGGCTGTAAGTCCCGGTAATGTCAGTCCCTTTTTAACCGTAGGTGGATTAGGGATGCGTTTTATGGTTGTACCTAAATATAAAATCAACATTGGTGTTGATGGCTCTTTGGGTAAAGATGACTGGGGTGTTTATTTCAGAATTACCGAGGT
>JAVBUB010000008.1:0-17492 GCA_031555675.1 Paludibacteraceae bacterium
ACGTGAACAAATTATTTAATTATAACCCGGATTCTGTTTCAATTTTGTGTTCTTACTTAAAATGTCGGCTGGAATAGGGAATATATTTTTTGTCGGATCTCCAATTATTGATCCATTACTCTGAGTATGTAATCCCCACTCTGTTGTTGTAAACTTACCAAAACGAATCATATCCGTACGCCTGTGATCTTCAAAAATGAATTCTCTACGAAGCTCTTTTTCCATAAATTCCAACGTCGGTTCAACTGCAATACTCAAAGGTATTGTAGTTACTGTTCTTTTTGAAGTTGCCTGGTCTACGGTTATTGCCGCTCCATCATATCCTCTTTTTAATAATACTTCATTAAAAATAGAGATAGCTTCTCCGCCTCTATTTAAACGGATCAATGCTTCGGCTCTCATATACAATACTTCGGTATAGCGCATCAATACAAGGTCGTTTTCCATTTCCCAAGCCTGATTGGCTACCATTTCATACTTCAGCATACGGGCACCATCACCTCTTTTAGCTGCGTTTACATTATCTGAAGAGCTATTCCATACAGAAAATCCACCGGTAAAATAAGGTGTATAATTAATGGGCTGACCGATGATCGAAATTTCTTTCCCTGTTGTTTTATCATATATTTGACCACTGAATATCGATAATTTACGAATATCCTTAGCATCAAAAATCTTAAACAAGGCTTCGGTATCATCTGCGTCTTTTCCCGGATTCACACAAGGACCATTTACCGCATCATTCAATACAGGAATACCAAAAGCATTACCGGTAAGTTTAGCAAATCCCAAAAGTTGTAAATAGTTTCCTTCTGTACCCTCTGTTGGCTTGTAAGGTAGTGAACAGATTATATCCCTGCTATTTTCCAACAAGTCGTTATCGGTATAAAAGCATTTGAAATAGTCAGTAATTTCATATTTATTCATTGCCTTTACGCTATCACAACTCATAATACAACTGTCCAAATTAAGCATGTAATCTGCATCGGAACAATCGGTATAAACTTTAGAGTTAAGATATAAACGGGCTTTCAACGTGTGTAAGATTCCTTTATTCCAAACTTCAGAAGTACGTCTTGCCTTCAAATTATCCATAATCGGATCATTCAATTCATTTCTTACAAAATTATACACATCAGCTCTGTCGGATTTTTCCGGCATTTGTGAATCTGTATAATTTTCATCTATGATAGGCACATTTCCAAACATATCCATTAATCTCAAATAAGCATATGCTCTTACCAAACGAATCTGTGCCTGTTGGTTAGGAGAATATTTTGAACCTTTTTTCAATTCCACATTACAAACTCCAATAATGTTGAAACAATAGTTCCATGCACTTAAAATAATTTTATTATTAGGGTCCCATGTGTGTTTTTGGAACTGTTGATACGTATAACCGTCTTTCCAGTCACCACCTGTCCGGATAGGCACACACACTTCATCTGTAGAAGTCTGTACCATCCACACAAATTCACTGCCCGGATGCGTATAAGGAGCTGTGTGAGAACCCATCAAAGCTGAATATATAATACCAACGGGACCATCATCCTCAGACACATATTCATCTGGCGTCAATTGATCATATAGCGTTTCATCCAAGTCTGTACACGAAGCAAAAAACATCGCAGACAGGAAGAGAGAAACTAAACAAATTTTATTTTTCATATTCTTTTATTTTTAAGTTCATATTTCTTTTAGAATTTCAAATTCAATCCAAACACAAATGTACGGGGTTTTGGATAGTTGTTGTAATAGTCTATACCAGGAAATACTTTATCTCTATCCAATTCTTTTGTTACATTCATATCAATGCTAACTTCCGGATCAACACCGCTATAGCTTGTAAATACAAAGAGGTTTTCTACTGTTGCATAAACCCGCAATGAATTCATTTTTATTTTCGACAAATTAACTGTATATCCTAATGTAACACCTTGAATTCTTAAGAATGAAGCATTTTCCAACCAATAATCAGAAATACCTGGTGTTTGTGGATTTTTTAATGCATCTTCCAAAATATTATAATTGGCATGTTCTGCAATATTATGCAAGTCCATTGAGGTACCATTATAAACTTTTTGTCCGAACAATCCATAAAGGTTTATTCCAAAATCAATATTCTTATAATAGATGGTAGTTCCGAATCCTAAAGTTAATTTCGGCATAGCATTTCCTAAATATACCTGATCTGCATCTGTTGCACTTAAAACAGGAGTAACACTACCATCAGCGTTGGTTTTAGCATACTGAAGTCTTCCTTGATCATCCTTTCCAATATATTTAGCTCCGAAGAAAGAACCTATAGAATAACCTTCTTTAATTTCCTGAGTATATGATTCTCCTGAAAGACCTTGAATATCAGGCAATAAACCTGCTTTAAATTTAGTACCTTCAAAACGTGGATCCGACAGCTTTACTATTTCGTTTTTATTGTGAGCCAAATTCATATTGGCATTCCACATAAAACCACTGGTTCTGTTATCTATAAGGGTAGCATTCAAAGAAAATTCAACACCTGTATTGGTCATATTACCAATGTTCATCAATGTATAGTCATAAGTACTAACACCATCTGCACCTACGTAATAGTAATACAGCAAGTTTTCTGTATTTTTGTGGTAAAACTCAATTGTTCCGGAAAGATTTTTAATAACTTGGAAATCCAATCCAACGTTTAATTGACCTGTTGATTCCCATTTCAAGTCCGGATTTGCATTTCTGATCGGAATAATTCTCACTTTCTGTCCAATTACATTTCCATCTTCATCTTTTACATCATCTATGGTTTGATATATACCTGCAGATGTTTTAGAGGTTCCATATCCTTCAAGCGACATGTATGGATCTATACCACCTTGGTTACCGGTAACTCCATAACCTACGCGTAGTTTCAGGTTATCCAACCAGTCAGATGTATTATCTTTCAGGAAAGATTCTTCAGATAAACGCCATGCTGCAGAAACAGAAGGAAAGGTTCCCCATTTGTTATTTTCACCAAATTTAGAAGATCCATCAAAACGTAAAGTAGCAGTCAACATATACTTTCCAGCATAAGAATAATTAGCTCTACCAAAGAATGAAATCAGGTTTGTTTTATTTTTATATGAATAGATGTATTGTTTATTTGCTGCTGCTTCCATATTATTATAAAGGAAATCATCTGATGCGAATCCATATACACCTGATCCATGACCTTCTCCTACTGATTCGGAATAAGAATACCCTGCTAAGAGATTCATTCTGTGAAGGCTATTTAGTGTTTTATCATAAGTAAGGAAGCCTTCAAATTGTTGCTCCATGTAATCAGTAAAGTCTCTAGTAGCACGTCCTCCGTTTCCAACAGCATCAATTTGATAAATACTACTTTCCAATTCCTTTGCATCTTTGTTCACATATAATCGATTATTTTCGATTTGATGATTACGTGATATATTAACAGTTCCTTTTAAACCATTCCATATATCCAACTCTGCTTTGGAATATATCAATATCCTATCTCTTGATCTATCATTATAGCGATTATTTAAATATTCCACAGGATTGGTATAATTTGAATTTGCCAAAGGGTCTTGTTGATAAACACCATCAATTTCTACCGGAAGTGTTGGATTTACACCATAGGTAGACTGAAATACTCTCTTATAGTCAATGTTTACATAATTATCTCTTGTTGTATGCAAACCTGCCTCCAAGGTTAAACGATTGTCCCACACCTGGGTATAACCGGAAACACTAGCTCCATAACGTTCCATATTAGATGTTATAATAACACCATCGGAATTCAAGTATGAAAGACTTCCTTTGAATCCTCCTCTTTTAGAAGAATTAGAGAATGTCAATGCATGTGACTGAGTAATGGCAGTTTGTTGTATTTCATCTTGCCAATCGGTATTACCACCAAGGTCATTGGAATTATGTTCCGCCCAATTGCTGGCTGTTAATAAATCTAATTTTTTAGAAGCATTGGCAACACCTACATAACCAGAATATTCGGCAGAAGTAGAAACTTCATCTTTACTACCTTTTCTATTTGTTGTTATAATAATTACCCCATTGGCTCCACGAGAACCGTAAATAGCCGAAGCAGAAGCATCTTTTAATACGTCAACAGAAACAATATCTGAGACTTGTACTGTATTCATATCTACGTTAGCCACACCATCTACAACAATTAAAGGTGAGTTACTACCTGAAAGTGATGATCCTCCACGAAGACGCATTACTGCACCGGCCGTTGGATCTCCGGAACCTTGCACAACTGTCAAACCAGCGACTTTGCCTTGCAATATCTGTTCTGAAGAAGTTACCACTCCTTGTTTAAAATCTTTGCTTCCTACAGAAGTAATGGCACCTGTTAAGTCTTGTTTACGTATAGTTCCATAACCAACGCCAACAACGTCAATTACATCTAATACTTTTACATCTTCAACAAGCACTACTTTCATATTAGTTGATGGTTTCAACTTTTGAGTCTGATACCCTACATAAGAAAACTGTAATGTAGCGCCTTGAGGAACAGAGAAAGAATAATCTCCATCTATACCTGTACTTACCCCAATACTTGTACCTTCTACAGCTACTGCAACTCCGATTAACGGCTCGCCGCTAGCATCTGTAACAATACCAGAGGCTGTTACCTGGCCTTGTGCCAACACATTTTGTCCCATTAAAAATCCGGCTATAAATAATAGCATGAATCTATAATGGATCATTTTTGTAAATCCTTTTTTTATTTTCATGTTTTTAATTAAATAAATTTTACTTATTTTTTTCAAATTGATCTTTTCAAGATATCTTATAAATTAAAGATAAAAAAACGTAGGTAAGAAGAATGAATGCGGTTTAACCATATTCATAATCTGCAAGGCATTTTTTTTCCATAGTTATGCGAATTTAAGGTTAATAAAAATTATACAAATATATTAAAAATGTTGAAATAAAGCATGTATATAGATTTTTATATAGAAAATTATAGATATTAAAAAATATAATCTATTCAATATCAAATGAAAAATCAAATTATTAATATAATAAATATATTAATGATTTAAACTTTTTTACGTTAAATTGCTTTTATTTTCATTATTTCCTTATCAAAATCTTCATTCTCTATAATAGACTTATTTTTAATTTTTGTTTTATATGTATAGATGGTATTAACAGAATAATTCAGGAATTCCGCAATATCTTCATTGTCCCGGATACCTAGTCTGATAAGTGCATATATTCTTAAATCCGTATTTAATAGTTCTGATTTAGGTAGCCTTATTTTATCTTCATCTCTAAATAAGCTATTAAAATCATCTATGAACGATGGAAATATCTTTAGAAATATTTTATCAAAACTTTTATATAATTCCATTCGTTGTTCTTCCAATTCTTCATCAGAAACTACATTTTTGAGTTTATCAAACTCTTTGTTTTGGATAAGTTTCAAAACCTTGCGGCGAATAGATGTCTGTTTTTGTATAAAATCTGAATTTACCCTAAAGAAATAGCCAATATATTCTTCTTTTATTTTATTACTTTCCTGCAATTTTGCATTTATCTTCTGTAATTCCAAATTACTCTTCAGAATAAGGTTCTTGGTGTCTTTTTGTTTTTTATTTTGTTTAATAATGATAACCAAAAACATAACACCGACAATAAATAACAAACTCAAGGCTATGGAAAAACGAATATATTGATTTCGTTGTTCTTCTATCATTTTTATTCTTTCCCGTTGTATGATGGGTAAAATAGTTCTTACCTCGGCCAACCGGTGCTTGGCGTTGTAAAACTTGGCATCTTCGTAAGCTACATATATATAATGGTAAGCCCTGTCAAAATCATCATTATATTCAAAAAGCATTGAAGCCAAATTCCGCAATGCCACTGTTTCTTTAGTCACGGATTTGATATCTGCAATTGACGCCAGAATTAGGCTTTCCATTGCTTTCTGATATTCTCCGTCTAATGAGTATAGATATCCTAAGCTAGATGCTGCAATTGCTACTTCGTGATACGAAAGGTTCTTCATTTGTAGTAACTGCTCAAAACTCCCGATTGCCGATTTCGGATTACCGGATTTCATTTCCCGGGTTGCGACTGCCGCCAAATATAATAATTGATTTTCTTGTAGTTTTATAACCGAGTCTTGATACATATTTCCTTTTTCCTTATACTTATAATGATAGGAAGAGTCGCTGGTATAGTCGGATAAATCATAGTATACACGTGCACAAATAGAAAAATATTCCAGCCTTAACTCTATATTCTCATCTTTTACATCAACATGGTCTATCATCTCTCTGGCCTCCTGAAACAAACCGGAAGAAAGCAATATAAAAGCCAGTTTTATTTTTGATTCTTTCTCTTTTGATGTATTTCTCAACTTCTGAGCAGATTCCAACATATCTTGGGTATAAACAAGCGCCGAATCATATATAAATGATCGATATTGATCGGATAATTGTAAATATAAGTCGTATTTGCAGGCTTCTGAACAAGCATTATTTTTCAATTGATTTTTCAAGGAGTCTATTATTTGCTGCTTTTCTTGCACATACATATTCCTTTGTTCAATTTCCCGGTCTAATGTTTCTAAAGATTTTTGTAGATCCGAATGGCTATTTTTGGCATTTAAAGCAGAAAAAACAATAAAATTAAACAATAAAATAAATGTAATTTTGTATTTCATCATATAACTTTTTAGTTTAAAAGTGATTCTAATATCCCGGCAAATTTAATTTTTTTTTCAGGAAAACAACATTTTTACTACATACTTAACATTTTTAATGTAGAATAAGAAACAAAACTAATTTATTTTCAATATGTTAAAAAAAAGTTTAAAATTATGCCGCAAAAAAGTATTTAATATCTTGCAAATACAAAAAAGAAGACGTACATTTGCACCGCAATAATGAAGGTGCCATAGCTCAGTTGGTAGAGCAACGGACTGAAAATCCGTGTGTCCCTAGTTCGATTCTTGGTGGCACCACTTTAAAAAGCGCTTAAAATAAACATTTTAGGCGTTTTTTTTATCTTTTATCTATTCAATTGGAGGTAAAGTTTTATAAATTTATTTTCAAGTTCTTATTATTCATTACATTATAAAGCAGTATCTTTGCATATGAAAATTTTACTCACATATAAGCCTTAATGAAAACAATACAATGAAATAGCCATTTTTATTAAGAATCTATTATCTTTATAACTTACAATCATGGAAAAAAAATTAATGCGTTCCCAAAACTCAATGATCGCTGGTGTATGCGCCGGAGTAGCTGAATATTTCGAAATAGATCCGACTATTGTACGTATTGCATGGGTGCTTTTTTGCCTATGCGGTGGTGCCGGTATTTTTCTTTATATTATTTGTCTATTTATTATGCCAAAAGCAAATAGTATTAAAGAATAAGAATATTTTAATACAAAAGAACACAAAACTCAAATATCCAATATTGAACTTTGTGTTCTTTTATATTTTCTTACCAAACGTTATTGCCTCTGTATTTCAGCACGTCTCTGGAAGTCTTCTTAACCCTTGTTATTTTTGTTATAACTTCATTCCCCCATGTTTCAACTTAACTCCAGCTACCAACCTACCGGAGACCAACCGGAAGCTATCCTGCAACTTTCCGACAATATTTTTGCCGGGATACAATGCCAGACTTTATTAGGCGTAACCGGTTCCGGAAAAACATTTACCGTGGCCAATGTGGTGGAAAAAGTACAAAAACCAACCTTGGTGTTAAGTCATAATAAAACCTTGGCTGCACAGCTTTATAGCGAATTTAAAGACTTTTTTCCCCATAACGCCGTTGAATATTTTGTTTCATATTACGATTATTTTCAACCGGAAGCTTATTTGCCTGTTACCGATACTTATATAGAAAAAGACCTGTCTATCAATCAGGAATTGGAAAAATTGCGCTTATCCACCACATCATCTTTACTTTCGGGCAGAAAAGACGTGTTGGTTGTTTCGTCTGTATCGTGCATATATGGTATCGGAAACCCCGAAGACTTCCATAGCAATGTAATAAATGTGGAAAAAGGCATGCAAATAAGCCGTAATGTGTTTCTTCGAAAGCTGGTAGAAAGCCTTTATACCCGAAATGAAATAGAACTGAACCGTGGAAACTTCAGAGTAAAAGGCGACACGGTAGATATTTTCCTGGCGTATGCCGATTATATATTAAGGGTTATTTTCTGGGGCGATGAAATTGAAGAAATTGAAACCATTGATCCGATGAATGGTATAGTGATGGAATCTTGCGAAAGTTCCATCATATATCCGGCCAATATTTTCGTAACCACCAAAGAACGTATTCAACGTGCTATTGTGGAAATACAAGATGATTTGGTAAAACAAGTCGAATTTTTCAACAGTATTGGAAAAGAATATGAAGCAAAACGCCTATATGAACGTGTCAATTACGATTTGGAAATGATTCGTGAGCTGGGCTACTGCTCCGGTATCGAAAATTATTCACGGTACTTCGACGGCAGACTACCCGGAACACGTCCTTTCTGTTTGTTAGATTACTTTCCAAAAGATTTTCTGATGGTTATAGACGAAAGCCACGTAACCATACCACAAATACGAGCCATGTATGGCGGAGATAAAGCCAGAAAAATCAATCTGGTAGAATATGGATTTCGCTTACCGGCGGCCATGGACAACCGTCCTCTGACTTTTGACGAATTCTCGACCATTACGCCACAAACTATTTATGTAAGCGCTACCCCAGCCGATTATGAACTCAGCAAATCGGAAGGAATAATAGTAGAGCAGGTAATCCGCCCGACAGGTCTACTCGACCCTATTATAGATGTACGCCCCAGTTTGAACCAAATTGATAACCTACTGGAGGAAATTACCGTTAGGATTGAAAAGAATGAGCGAGTATTGGTAACTACGCTAACCAAAAGGATGGCGGAAGAATTGAACACTTTTCTGCTTCGGATGAATATACGCAGTACCTACATACACTCGGATGTGGAAACATTGGAGCGTGTAAAAATAATGGAAGACTTACGCAATGGCAAATATGATGTATTGGTAGGTGTTAACCTCCTGCGCGAAGGTTTAGACCTTCCGGAAGTCTCATTAGTAGCCATTCTGGATGCAGATAAAGAAGGCTTCCTGCGTTCTCATAGGTCTTTGACGCAAACAGCAGGTCGTGCGGCCAGAAACTTAAACGGAAGGGTAATTATGTATGCGGATAAAATAACCGATAGCATGCAGAAAACCATTGACGAAACAAACCGCAGACGTGAAAAGCAATTGGCCTATAACGAAAAAAACAACATTACCCCACAAGCCATTAACAAGGAAAAGAAATCTATTCTTGGTAAAACACAGGTTTATAATGCCTATGTAGAACCGGAACTCAATATTGCTGCCGATCCTGTGGTACAATACATGACCAAAGAACAGTTACAAAAAGCCATTGAAAAAACAAAAAAAGCCATGCAAAAAGCGGCTAAAGAAATGGAATTTTTAGAGGCAGCACAATATCGTGATGAACTGATGAAGTTGGAAGAAATGTTGAAAGGGAAAAATAAAAAATAGAACACACGGAATACATACTTACGCAGAAAAGAAAATTTCTAATGTATCCCGTGTGCCTAAAATAAACTCCTAATTCAGCTTATAAATAATATCATCAATACAAGCGTAGCCGGGCGTATTCATTCCCCAATCCCCGTTATCTGTAGATTCAAAAGCAAACTCCACTTTGTTTACTTTTCCCAAAGCGGTTAAGTCCACTTTTGTCCATTCCTGGCAAATAAAAGATTTTCCATCCCTGAAATCAGCTAGATAAAATTCGACTTTGCCAGTTTCAACACCATTAACATCAAATCCGCTTATAACAACTTTAAACCAATCGCTATTTGCGAATGCTCTTGACGCAAATAATCCATCTTCCAAAGCACGAACAACCAAAGTCGAATTATTGATCATCAAGCTTCTCAGGTTGAATTCCTGATTTCCTAAAAACTTGAAATTCGTTGTTTCATAAAATCCGGAATAAGCAATAGCAAATTTTTCAGATCTATTGGCTCCACTCATTGCATAAACACTGAATTCGTTTTCATATCCGGCTGTTACCATATCTGTTTTGCTCGATACAGAAAAACCTTCCCATGAAGACCATACCGCATCATAATAGTTATAAAAACCAACATCTGAGAGAACCAACCCATCCGGGAAATTATTTTTATAACCGGTAGCATCCAATTGTATACTTTCAAAGGAAATACGCTGAATTTCAGTCTCATGCTCTATTTCTACTTCTACGGGAACTTCAACCGGCACTTCAATTTCCCTGATAACTTCGTCCGGTTCGCAAGATGTTAAAGCTACAATACTCGCAGCAACTACTAAAAAATACAAGTTAAATTTTTTCATTTTTATCACGTTTTAAATTAAATAATTATTTACTACATTGAGATATTAATAGATATTTATTGATATTCAGATAATCAGAAAAAGATTTAAGCTTATGAATATCAACATATATCGCAAAGCAAATATCTACCAATATCAATGAATATCGATCTATACATCGTTACGTGAAAAAAATGAAGATTTGAAAAGATAAATTATATTTTACCTCTCCTTGCTCTTTTTCCCGAAAGCAACGAAAAAAATGATAGTGGCAGGTCTTCTGACTTACTCTTTCAACGAAACGCCTTCCCGATTTCTCAGTGGCAAAGTATTTGTTTCGTCCTATTGTTAATTATAATTATAATTCTAAATTATTAATTAACAAATGAGCTTACAGCAACGGGTATTGTTTCCGATTCTCACGGAATTCCCTTTTATTTGGCATTATGAAAATAATACCAAAACCAAAATCGCTGCAAAGTTAATAAGTTTATATCATAAAAAACAAACTTTAAAGAATATTTTTTTACATTTGTATTTGCTTTAGCCTCATATCAACATGAACGACATCAAGGACAAGATAGAAAACCTCCGCAATGAAATAGAACAGCATAATTATAATTATTATGTACTTTCACAACCTACCGTTTCCGACTTTAATTTTGACCAAAAATTAAAAGAGTTGCAAAAGTTGGAGGATGTACATCCCGAATATTTTGATCCGAACTCCCCCACTCAAAGAGTAGGAAGCGATATTACCAAAACCTTTAAGCAAGTGAAGCATCAATATCCGATGTTATCACTGGCCAACACTTATTCCGAAGGAGAAATAACAGATTTCTATGAGCGTACACGAAAAGCCTTGAATGAAGATTTCGAGTTGGTTTGCGAGCTGAAATACGATGGTACATCTATTTCTCTGATCTATGAAAACGGAGGGCTTAAAACAGCCATTACCCGTGGAGATGGGGAAAAAGGAGATGATATTACCGCTAATATCAGAACGGTAAAACCAATTCCATTGCGCCTCAAAGGAGATTATCCTCCCCTGTTTGAAATGCGAGGAGAAGTATTGATGCCGTGGAAAGTTTTTGATGAACTCAATGTTCAACGGGAACGTGAGGAGGAGCCTTTGTTTGCGAATCCCAGAAATGCCACATCCGGAACGTTGAAGTTACAGGATTCATCCATTGTCGCCTCTCGGAAATTGGACGCTTATCTATATTATATGCTGGGAGATAACCTTCCTTGCGACAATCATTTCGAGAATTTAGAAAAAGCCAAAAGCTGGGGATTCAAAATATCCAACGCCATCAAAAAATGCTCTACTTTACAGGAGGTTTTTGATTTTATTGCTCATTGGGATACCGAACGTAAAAACCTTCCTGTGGCAACAGATGGCATTGTCATTAAAGTAAACTCCCTGCTACAACAACGAAATTTAGGTTTTACGGCTAAATCACCGCGTTGGGCTATTGCTTATAAGTTTCAACCCGAAAAGGCATTGACAAGGTTGAATGATGTTACCTATCAGGTAGGCAGAACCGGAGCCATCACTCCGGTAGCCAATCTTGATCCCGTGCAATTATCCGGTACAACTGTAAAACGCGCATCGCTATATAATGCCGATGCCATTAATGCCTTGGATTTACATTATGGCGATATGGTATATGTAGAAAAAGGAGGTGAAATTATTCCCAAGATCACAGGTGTAGACAAAGATGCCCGTATATTGATCGGAAGCAAAATTACTTTTATCAAGAAATGTCCCGAATGCAATGCCGATCTTGTCAGGATAGAAGGCGAAGCAGCCTATTATTGCCTGAATGAAGACGGCTGTCCACCGCAGATAAAAGGGAGAATTGTACATTTTGTACACCGTAAAGCCATGAATATAGAAGGCTTGGGCGAAGAAACAGTGGCATTGCTTTACGAAAAGAAACTACTCAATAATATTGCCGATATATACGATTTAAAAGCGGGACAATTAGCGCGCTTGGATAGGTTTGGCGAAAAATCGGCCAATAATATCATACAGGCCGTTAGTAAATCCAATCAAGTTCCTTTCGAACGCGTACTCTTTGCATTGGGTATCCGCTACGTAGGCGAAACCGTAGCAAAAAAATTAGCTTTATCCATGCACAATATAGATAATCTGCAAAAAGCTACTGTAGAAGAACTAACAAATATAGATGAAGTAGGAACAAGGATTGCACAAAGTGTTGTGAATTATTTCTCTAATCCGAAACATATCGAATGGATTAACAGGTTAAAAGAAGCGGGACTGCAATTTGAACTATCGGAAGAAAAATTGGCAGCTAACACAGATAAATTAAAAGGACTATCTATTGTTATCACGGGTACATTTTCTCTCCATTCCAGAGACGAATATAAAGAAATGATCGAACAGAACGGAGGTAAAAACGTAGGATCAGTATCTGCCAAAACAAGCTACCTGCTTGCCGGAGAAAACGTAGGTCCTGTTAAACTTGAGAAAGCCGGAAAATTAGGAATCAAGATCATCAACGAAGAAGAATTCTTGAAAATGATATAACATTTAGCACGATATTGACATAGATATTCAGATAGTCAAAAGAATTTGAACAACACATATCGCGAAGCAAATATCAATTAATATCAAACAATATCTCATTTTCTGCCGTACGGAACATCAGTAGAAAAAATCAAAATTTAAAATTCAATGAAACTTAATCAATTCATTTTTCAACGAAAAATAAAAAAGTTCAGAGCCGGACAGGAACGGGAAAAGAGATTCATGAATTACAATGATATCAAATCCGTTCTGATCTTGTATGAAAGTGAATTGAGTGAAAAAAATAAAAAAATAAAAGCCATTCTTAAATCCCTACAGGAAGATGGAAAAAAAGTGACCTTGTGCGGCTATGTAAAAAAGAAAAAATCCGAAAGTCCGACATTCGATCACTCCTGTATGATTGATCTCAGTCATATTAATTTCTTTAAATAACCTGATAAAAATTTTATCCGCAAGCTGCTTTCCAATTCTTTTGATGCTGTAATAGACCTCACATTATCCCCTATCCTACCTTTGCAATATGTGTTGGCCTATAGCAACGCGCCCTTTAAAGCTGGCCGTAAAAACGAAATTCTTAATTTGTTGGATTTTATGATCAACATAAAGTCGACAGAACCGGAGGAAGAAAACAAAAGATTAACCATCCCTGGTATTGATGAAGATTATCTTTACAGGCAAATAATTTTTTATTTAAAAAACATAGAATCTAACAATTAATTCCTATTTTTGCAATTGACTTTGCGGAAAGCAAAGAAAGATAGAATGAACAATAGATGAATACAAGAATAACAGGAATGGGTGTCGCACTTATTACACCCTTCAAAGAAGATGAAAGTATTGATTTTGAAGCCTTGACGCGTTTAATTGATTATCAGGTTAAAAACGATGTCGATTATTTGGTCGTTTGTGGCACTACTGCCGAAACTCCTACACTCACAGAAAAAGAAAAAGAAGAAATCATCAGTTTTGTTATAAACAGAGTGAATGGACGCCTGCCTATTGTATTAGGCGTTGGAGGGAATAACACCAAAGCAACCGTTGAAAAGCTAAAATCGGATTCTTATGAAGGAATAGACGCCATATTGTCCGTTGTACCATACTATAACAAACCATCCCAAGAAGGTATATACCAACACTATAAAGCCATAGCCGAAGCATCAGAACTGCCTGTTATATTATATAATGTTCCCGGACGTACCGGAGTTAACATGACAGCAGAAACAACACTTCGCCTGGCCAATGAATTTGAAAACATCGTAGCGATCAAAGAAGCATCGGGTAACATTAACCAAATGAATGATATCATTAAAAACAAACCCGCTAACTTCATGGTTATTTCCGGAGACGATTGTTTTACCTATCCTTTGATGACTATGGGTGCCGTTGGAGTTATTTCGGTTATAGGTAATGCTTTTCCGGCCGAATTCAGTAAAATGGTACGCTTGGCGCTTAACGGAGATTATGAAAACGCACGCGAAATACACCAACGCTTTACCGAACTTTTCGACCTGTTGTTTGTAGATGGTAATCCGGCCGGAGTAAAATGTATGCTTTCCATGATGGGCTACATAGAAAATAAACTACGCCTGCCTTTGGTACCCACCCGTATTACTACCATGGAAAAAATGAAATCCGTTTTAAACGACCTGAATATAAAATATTAAGATTTATCTATTTTATAACCCAAAAAAAAGAGTGCTTCGATTTACTCCGGTGCGCTCTTTTATTTTTAAAATACCGATATTGTGAAATTTGAAGAACTAAATATAGAAGAAGCCCTGCTCGATGGACTCAGGGCCATGAATTTTAAAGAAACTACCCCTGTACAAGAAAAAACAATCCCCGTTATCCTCGAAGGAAAAGACATCATAGCCAGCGCCCAAACCGGAACAGGAAAAACAGCCGCCTACTTGCTGCCTATCTTGAATATGCTCTGTAAAAAGCAATATTCACAAGATGCTATCAATGCCTTAATTATGGTACCTACCCGCGAACTGGCACAACAAATAGACCAGCAATTGGAAGGTTTCGCTTATTTTTTGCCTGTGAGTTCGGTAGCCGTATATGGAGGCGGAGATGGTATTGTTTTCGAACAACAAAAAAAAGCGTTAATAGCGGGTGTTGATGTCGTAATAGCCACACCCGGAAGATTATTGGCACTGTTGGCCATGGGCGATATCGATTTATCTGAAGTTAAATTCTTTATACTCGACGAAGCCGACCGCATGCTCGAAATGGGTTTCGTGGAAGATATCATGCAAGTAGCTTCTTATCTGTCTAAACAAAGACAAACCCTGCTTTTCTCGGCCACCATGCCACCCAAAATAAAAGCATTGGCCAAAAGTATCCTCAATAAGCCCGAAGAAATTCAATTAGCCGTATCGAAGCCTGCCGAAAAAATAAAACAATCGGCTTATATTTGCTACGAAACACAAAAAGCACCCATTATTAAAGACCTCTTTGAACGGCAAAAGTTCGAAAAGGTTATTATATTTTCTTCATCTAAGCAAAAAGTAAAAGACCTGTATGCGGCTTTCAGAAGAATGGGCTTACAAGCTTCAGCTATGCACTCGGACTTAGAACAAAATGAACGCGAAGAAGTTATTCGTAAATTCAAAAATGGACATATTCACATTTTGATTGCTACTGATATTGTTTCGAGAGGAATAGACATCGAAGATATTGAATTGGTTGTCAATTTCGACGTTCCACATGATGTAGAAGACTATATTCACAGAATAGGCCGCACCGCCAGAGCCAATGCCGATGGAAGAGCTATTACGTTTGTATCTGAAATGGAACAAGGAAAGTTTAAAAAAATAGAACAATTCTTAGGCAAAGACATCGACAAAGAGGCTATTCCCGAAGTATTTGGAGCAGGACCGGAATATAATCCTGCTATGCATAGGCCTAAACCTCAAAACAATTTCAGGAAAAAACACAGCAATAACAGACCCAAAGGAAATAATCCGAACAGGCACAATAAAAGATAGATAAGTTTCCCACAAAGACATTATATTTGTAGAATAACAAAAAATATTTTATTTTCATGAAAATAGCAATCGTTGGAACAGGATATGTTGGTTTGGTTTCCGGAGCATGTTTTGCCGAAATGGGAATAAACGTAACTTGCGTAGACATTGATCAAAAAAAGATAGAAAACCTTAAAAAAGGAATTATTCCCATATATGAACCCGAACTGGATAAAATAGTAGAACGGAATGTTGAAGCAGAAAGACTTTTCTTTACCACGGACTTGACTACCTGTCTGGATGATGTGGAAGTAGTTTTCTGTGCCGTAGGAACACCTCCCGACGAAGATGGCAGCGCCGATATTAAATACGTACTGGAAGTAGCCAGAACCATCGGCAAAAACATGACCAATTACGTATTGGTAGTAACCAAAAGTACAGTACCGGTAGGAACTGCCGCCAAAATAAAACAAGCCATACAGGAAGAACTCGACAAACGCCATGTAAAAATTGAGTTTGACGTGGCTTCGAATCCTGAATTCCTAAAAGAAGGAGCAGCTATTAAAGACTTTATGAGTCCAGACAGAGTGGTAGTAGGTGTTGATTCTAAAAAAGCGGAAGAATTGATGACCAAACTGTATAAGCCCTTTATGTTGAATAATTTCAGGGTTATTTTTACTGATATCCCTTCGGCAGAAATGATTAAATATGCCGCCAATGCCATGTTGGCTACACGCATTAGCTTTATGAACGATATCGCTAATTTATGTGAACTCGTAGGCGCCGATGTTAATATGGTAAGGAAAGGCATTGGAAGCGATAGCCGCATTGGATCCAAATTCCTTTATCCGGGATGTGGATATGGCGGTTCCTGTTTCCCTAAAGACGTGAAAGCGCTTATCAAAACAGCCGAAATCAATGGCTACGACATGAAAGTATTGAAAGCGGTAGAAGATGTAAACGAAAAGCAAAAAAGCATTTTATTTTATAAACTACAAAAGCATTTCAACGTAAACCTGGCAGGAAAAACCGTTGCCATATGGGGGCTTTCATTTAAACCCGAAACCGACGATATACGCGAAGCCCCCTCGTTAATTATCATTGACAAACTTTTAAATGCCGGCTGCAAAGTGAAAGCATATGATCCCATATCAATAGACGAAGTAAAAAAGAAATTGGGAGATAACATTTCTTACGGTAAAGATATTTATGATGTTTCGAATGGCGCTGATGCCGTATTGCTGGTAACCGAATGGAAAGAATTCAGGGTTCCGAACTGGACCAAGCTGAAGCAAATGATGAAAAAACCTGTAGTTATTGACGGAAGAAACATATACGACAAAAAAGAATTGATTGATAATGGATTTTCTTATTATGCCATTGGAAAGTAAAAAGTTTTAAGTAGTAAGCTCTAAGCTTGATGGTCACTCATAATATAAAATTTAACGCTTACATCTTAAAACACCTCGGTAATTCTGAAATAAACACCCCAGTCATCTTTACCCAAAGCGCCATCAACACCAATGTTGATTTTATATTTAGGTAAAACCATAAAACGCATCCCTAATCCACCTACGGTTAAAAA
>JAVBUB010000101.1:0-6239 GCA_031555675.1 Paludibacteraceae bacterium
GAGTGGTTACTTTGCGTGTATCTTCTGTATGTACCGACATAATTTGAGGTTTAAATTCCGACAAAGGTAAATAAAGACAATTAATAAATTTCAATAAATAATTAAAAAAGATATTTACTTCGCGATATTTGTAGATATTAGGACATTTACTCCATATGGTTTATCAATCCATGCGATGAATGTCTTTCTTGGTAAATGTTTTCTAGATGACTTGTAAACCATATAAATGTAAGATGAAAATTGTAAAAAAAGGTTGAAAATATCTCTTTGAAATTCAAAATCCCGCCACTCTATTTTACAAATTTTAACATATACTATCCATATTTTTTTATTACCTTTGTATTTACTGTTATGATAAAAAAGGACGAAATATTTGCAATTGGGCAAACGGGCAAACCCCATGGAATAAAGGGCGAATTGTCATTTTCATTCACTACCGATGTATTCGACAGGGAGCATTGCAAATTCCTGATACTTGAGCGTGATCATATTTTTGTACCTTTTTTTATTCAGGAATACCGCTTTAAAAGTCATAGCACCGGCTTTATAAAATTCGAAGATATAGATACCGAAGAAGATGCCCGCGAATTGAGCAACGCTATTATTTATTTGCAGAAGAGATATCTGGAGGAAGCCGGTCCGAATGTAACAGACATGCATTATTTTATTGGTTTTGAGATAATAGATGATACTGCCGGCTCTTTAGGGAAAATTACTGATGTGAACGACGATACCGCCAATGTACTTTTTGAACTGGCCGGAAAAGATTTACTCATTCCCGTTTCCGAAGAATATATTACCGATATCAACCACAAGAAACGGATCATTTATATGAACCTACCCGAAGGATTACTTGAATTGTAATATCACAAGATTATTACTTTACAACCACTTTTTTCACTTCATAGCCGATACTTACAAGATAAATACCAACTGCCTTTCAAAAGATTCTTTTACCAAATATATCCCCGATGTGCTGTAAATGCTTACAGGCAATAATTCAGAGCCTATAATTTCCAATATCCCTTTACTTGCAATTACGAAAAGCATTGCGTCCGATTACCTCTAGTGGTGTAGGAAAATTGATATTTTTCAATGCTTGGCAAAAGAAAAAACGCACGTTTCTATACTTTTTAAAGAATTACAATGTGTTATTTGTTTTTTTTGAAGTTTAATTTTATAAAGTTATAAACTCCGGAAATCGCGTCATTTTATGATTTTATCTACTTTATAAACCTTATAACTTTAAAAATTTTATAACTAAATAAGGCATAAGAGAATCTTGAATTAAATATGTTTTATTTGTACGGAAAATGAAAAAAATGTATTTTCATTTTTTATATGAAGAAAAATTTATAATTTTGTCTTTAACTAATTAACTAAAATTTTTTAAGAAATGGCTTACGTAATTACAGAAGATTGTATTGCTTGCGGATCTTGTATCAGCGAATGTCCTGTTGACGCTATCTCAGAAGGAGATATTTATGTTATTGATGCAGAAGTATGTACTGATTGTGGCACTTGTGCATCAGTTTGTCCTTCAGAAGCAATTATACAAGGATAAAATATAATCAAAAAAACAGGAAGCCATTGTTGATTTTTCAGCAATGGTTTTTTTGTTGCCTATTTGAATGTATATAACAAGGTAAAGTTAATAGAAATATTACGATTGGCAGATCTCATAAAGGTATCTTTCCTTCCGTTATCATAAATATCCCCCAATCCGAAATAATACCTTCCTTCGAGGATATAGCAAAGCGATTTGGTGTGAAGTTCAAATCCACCTCCACCACAAATACCATAATCAAATTTATATTTTGCTTTCTGATATTGCGCACTGTCGCCTGGAACAAAATTTGTGTCAAAATTATCAGATAACATATAACTCAATTTAGGTCCAAGATTGACGATAAAGCGTAACTTACGTCCGAAATAAACATGTGTAAGCAAGGGAAGTTCTATGTAGTCTAAAGATCTGGTATAATGTAAATCATTGTCGTAAGAACCTTTCCAGCCCCTTTGTGAATAATTGACTTCGGCCTGTAAGCCAAAGTGTTTTTCGGAAATATAACGAACTGTAATACCACCGCCATATCGCCAGTTATAGCTTTCTTTTATACTCGGAACAAAATTCACTTCGGAAGCAATCATCCCACCGTTTACACCCAATGCAAGTTCTCTTTTGAACAACGACTGTCCAAAAGCTATAATAGGTAATAAAAAAAAGGAAAATAGGAGAATATGTTTGATTTTCATGTACTTATTATTTAGTAAGTAACTTTTTTCTTGGTGTTGTTGCTATATTTAATCAAGAATAAATTCTTATTCATATAGCCCCCATTGTCGTTAACCTGTTCAAAGTTAAAACCCGTTTGTAAAGTGGTTATGTTTATTTTATTAAAGTTTTTATCCAACTTATCGCCATATTTAGAAATTCCATGCAAAAAATAGAAAGTAATATCATATCCCAATAAATTATAATATGGAATGCTCATGCTAGTTTCATTTCCAAAAGCACTTAAATAGGTAGAAAAGAAACTTTTAACGGATTTATCCTGAAAATCTATATAAAACGGAGAAGTAATATATGTATCGTGTATAAATATTTCTTCTTGGGTTTTAGCCAATTGGGTCCATTCACTGAATCCATATAAAGAAAAAGTTTTTTCGGTAGACGAATTCAATGCAGGCATAATCTTTGATAGTGTAACCGGATTGGTGCTTTCTACTAAAACAATGTTTTCTTTTTCCGGAATTAATAGCTTATCAATAGAATATACAAGAATGCCGTCATTGGGAACATTTTTTTCTTTATAGGCAATTGCTTTTTCAGTCAATTTTTTTGGTAGTGAGTCGGCAAAGTTTTTAATAGATGCTGATAGCGTTTCCTGAAATTTAAGTATAATGATGTTTTTATCTTTAAATGCACTGGTAAAAATATCAATGGCTTCTTCGTTTAAAACATCCTGACTGGTGTTGAATTGGCAAACAAAATCGTTGGTAAGGGTTTCTTCCGTTTTCGAAGAAAAAGGAATTACCAGTTTTATTCTGTTGGCTTTGGCATAGTCGGCCACCGGTTTAATCTGTTCCGTATAAGCCGGACCGATAATCAGGTTTACCGTTTTTAATTCGGGTGCCAGCAATATTTGTTGTATCTTGTCCAGGTTCCTGTCAGTATCATACGTATATACATCAACAGAAACTCCTGTTTTTTTCAAAGAATCAATAGCCAACAACGCTCCCTGGTAAAAATCGAAAAACTTATCCGAAGCCTGTACATGTTCTTCGGAATCGAGCATAAATGGAAGCAAAAACGCGATTTTAATTGTTTTTCCGTCTGTATACACGGGTTGTGATTTGCCTGCTTCGTTGGCGGTAGCTTCTGTGTATGAGGATGGTTTTGATGATATGCGAATTACCTCTCCGACTTTAACAGATCTTGATTTCAGCTCCGGGTTAAGGTTAAGCAAATCGTCAAGAGAAACATTGTATTGTTTGGAAATACCGTATAGGGTTTCTTTTTCGGCAACGGTATGGAGATTATATTTTTTATCAGCTGTTTCTTTCTTGATTTCTTCCTTGTTTAACGAACTAACCGGAAATTTAAGAATAGTGCCTTTTTTGAGTTTGTCTTTTGCTTCGGGATTGTATTTGTAAATAGTATCAATATCTACATGATACAGTTGTGATATGGAATAAACGGTTTCTTTTTTTTCGACCTCATGTTCTATGGTGGCTCTTTGTATGGATAAGGGTAGCGTTGAAGTTGCCACTGGAACTGGAGTGGTAGCCGTATTTGTGGTATTTGTTTTAACGGGTATAAGGATAACTTGGCCTACTTGTAATCCGTTTTTTAAGTCGGGATTGTATTGTAAAATTTCTTCTTGGGTAACTCCAAACTTTCTTCCGATAGAATAAAAACCTTCTGATTTTTCAACCTGATATTGGTAAAAATCCTTTCCGGAAATGGTTACTTTTTTATAATCCTGAGCCTGTAATACAGTTCCTAAAAAAATAAAAATGATTAGAAAATAGCGGCTGATTTTATGTGTATTCATACCTTTTAACTTAGATATCTAAGCTGCAAAGTTATAAAAAATACAATAAAACAGATAAAAGTTCGACGTTTAAATTCTTTTATCTATTTTCGAATCTTTTTAATTGAAATAATAAAAAATGTTTACTACAAGGCGCACAAAGTAAAACAAAGGACACAAATATGATGATTTTATTTTGTGTCCTTTGTGAAAATTCTTTGTGGTAAAATAGTGAAACTTTATTCTTTATCTCCTTTGCTAGTACTGTGTTTTAAAACTTTAGCATCGACATAAAAAATAATTTCTTCGGCAATATTGTTAATATGATCTCCGGCACGTTCTAACTTTCTGAAGATCCCGACCAGATTCAGGCAACTTGCAGCCGAGTCGGGATTTTTTTTGATAAAGCCAGCCAGTATATCTACAGACTCGTTATTAATTTCATCAATAAAATTATCTTGTGCAAAAATAGAAGAGGCCAGCATGGTATTTTCGTTTGAGAACGCTTCTTGCGTTTTCATCATCATCGATTTTACTTCTTCTATCATTTCCGACAGACGTAGTTGTTTGATTAAGTCCGCATCCAACGGTTCCTTGTAACTGTTTACAAAGCGAGCCATACCTTCGGCAAAATCGCCGATGCGTTCCAGATTCATGTTGATTTTGGAAATGGCTAGAATAAAGCGTAAATCTATAGCCACCGGGTTATATCTAGCCAATATATCCTCTACATCACTATCGATTTTGAGTTCGTATACATTTACCCTTTTTTCGTTGATGATTACCTGTTGGGCCAAATCTTTGTTCAAGGTCAATATAGCTTCGCCGGCCCTGTATATCTGTTTGTAAACCAATGTCCACATTTCCTGAATTTCGCCCTTGAGCAAATTCATGTCTGATTCAATAAATTTTACCATATTTAAATCTTGAATATTAAATTTTAAATCTAGAATAATTTTATCCAAACCTTCCGGTTATATAGTTTTGTGTTGATTCTTTTCTTGGGTTGGTAAATATTTTTTTCGTGTCATCATATTCTACCAGCTCTCCCAGGTAAAAATAAGCCGTTTTGTCGCTAACACGCGCGGCTTGTTGCATATTGTGTGTTACGATAATAATCGTGTAATCCCTTTTCAACTCATATATCAATTCCTCTATTTTGGCTGTTGATATAGGGTCGAGTGCCGAAGCGGGTTCATCCATCAGCAAAACCGATGGCGCTATGGCCAATGCACGGGCTATACACAAACGCTGTTGTTGCCCACCCGAAAGAGCTAATGCTGATTTTTTCAGGTTATCTTTGACTTCGTCCCAAAGGGCTGCTTTTTGTAAGGATGTTATTACTGTTTCTTCTATTAACTCTTTGTCTTTTACACCGTCTACCCGAAGTCCATAGGCTACATTTTCGAAAATAGTTTTAGGAAAGGGATTTGGTTTTTGAAAAACCATTCCTACTTCTTTCCGTAATTCATCTACGTTGAGACTTTTGTCATAAACACTTTTGCCGTTTATCATAATCTCCCCTGATGTTTTTACGCCTGCTACTAGATCGTTCATGCGGTTGAAATTACGCAATAGGGTTGATTTTCCACATCCCGAAGGGCCGATAAAAGCCGTTACGGTATTTTCTTCGGCCTGAAAATTAATATCTCTCAATGCCTGGAATTCTCCATAAAACAGGTTGAAATGTTGAGCTTCTACTTTAAAGCCAGAACCCCCTAAATCCCCCGAAGGGGAACTTTGGATGGCGTTTGATTTGTTGTTTTCGTTTATCATTTTTGTAATTCCTATTATCTGTTTCTTCCTTAAGTCCCCCAAGGGGGATTTAGGGGGCTGTTATCTTAATTTGTTATTATAATGCTTCCTGATCATATTGGCAATTAAATTCATAACCAATACAATAACAATAAGTACTAATGCTGTTCCATATGCCATGGGGCGCGATTTTTCAATATCTGTTCCACTGGTTGTTAATACATACAGGTGGTAGGGTAGGGCCATTACCTGGTCGAATATGCTGTGTGGTAACCGTGGCAGGAAGTAAGCCGCAACTGTAAATAAAATAGGCGCTGTCGTCAAGGAAAGGCTGCAAAAACTGGATCAGCAGCGATATCGACGCACAGAGCAGCGCGATGCCGATATAGAGCGAATAGCGCAAAAACGGCCGCGGGTTGTCGTTGCCGACGATGAAGTAAATCGGCA
>JAVBUB010000014.1:0-12886 GCA_031555675.1 Paludibacteraceae bacterium
GGCACCGGTAACACCGGTAGCATTGGAGGTCCAGCTATAAGTGGCACCGGTAGGTGTGCTGCTTAGTGTTACGGCTGTGGTTGAGCTGCCCGAGCAGATGGTCTGGGAGGTAATCGCACTTATAGTAGGTAGGGGGTTGACGGCTACAGTAACACTCTTATTAGATGAACAGGTTTCGTCGGCATTGGTAACTATAAAATAATAAGTACCTGCGTCACCGGTGGCTACATTTGTCTTAGTATATGTTTTATTTCCGGCAGTATTATTTAAACCTGTAAGCCATGTTGTATTTGTTGTCGAAGGATCAGTTTTTTTCCATCCCCATTTGGCCACATTAGTATCTGTAGAAGCACCGGCCAATGTTAAAGTAGCCCCTTCGCATAATGTTTGTGCTGCAGGAACAGTAAAGGTCAGATCTCCTGTTTTGGTTAATTTGAAAACAGATGACAGAGCATCGTTACCACAGTCGCTCGGAACAGGATTTTGCTTGTTTTGAGACCGTGCCTGATTAGCTGAAAGTTTGGCTCTGTAATAATATATTGTAGTGTTGGGGGTTGCAGAATACGAAAGTCCTGTCGCTCCGGTTAAGAGTGTCCAGCTTGCATCACTCAAAGGAAGGTTAGGATTAGTTCCCCTATACCATTGAATGTAAACATTAGCAGAATTTATTTGAGTAGCTAATTGTGCCAATGTTTTGCTAAGAGTTAAATCGACAAGATCGCTACTACAAACTTCCAATTCTGTTTTTTTATCATCATCAAAAACATCCACTTTTGGTGTACATTTGGTTACGATAATATCATCGATACATACGTCGTTACCCGAACCCGAACCTGAATTGTTTTTCAATTGGAAATAATACGTAGTATTTGTAGAACCCGGCGGAGTAGTAAAGGATATTTTCGTCTCGTGCCAATCATAATCATTTACATTTCCCGTAGGAATACCGGGAGTTACTAACGTAAGAGGACTATTAGCCGGATCGGCGCCATTAAGTGTTCCTATTTCGAAAGTGATGTTCACTTTTGCCGCATCAACAGCAGCAGCAGAAGCATACCAAGCTGAAAATTCGTAAGTCGTTTCAGGACAAAGCCCCGTCAATCGTAATCGGTAGAAATAGGTACTGTTATCATTTGCCGCATTTACGAGCAAGAAACCGCTTGTTCCATTATTTGTACCTGTAGTATGGTCAAAGACATTCTTATGCGCACCGCGTCCGGCTCCCCAAAAACCGCCATCATAAGCACTTTTTATTACCGCATATGTGCCGTCGTTTATGTTACCTGAAGCCTGATAATTATAACTATTAGAAATCCATGCCGACGTACCTTTGCCGGGAATATCCATACGACCACCAGCACCACCGGCCATCGGAAACCGTTCCGAAAAAAGGACATCACTCTCTCCAAAAGAGTTACAACATTGTCTGGATGTAAGCGTAATGGTTTGACTTGAATTCCATAGTGTTCCTGTGGCTTTATACGTTACTGTTTCTCCCGGATTTTCGGGCGCAATAACTTGAACATTCTGTCCGGTTGTAGCTCCTACAAAATTACTGGAAGCAGCTCCACTTACTTTTGCCCAGGTAATGGCACCACCTGCAGGTGCTATACCTCTTGCAGTAAGGGTATAAATATCACTTCCACAAACAGTTTTACTATTACCCGAAATATCTATCTTTTCTTCTTCACAACCATAAATTTTAATATATTCGATACCAAGAACCATTTGATTGGCTTCACCACTATTGCCTTTTTGAAAAGTCAATGTAAAGCCGGTAGTTTCATTGGCCAACGTTTTTTGGCCTCCCATGACAACATATGAACCATTAGATGCCGGTCTTAACATTCCTTGCGGATAGTTACCACCCATATCCCAGGAACTGCTATTGCCCCACGAACTATTTGTCCAATTTTTCCAGTTCGCATTTCCATCGTGTGCATTATTTGCATTTCCAACGGCTTCTACTCTTAATAAATCATTCCAACAACAATCCGGAGGACTTGCCACCTTAAATAAATTCCAAACCTTTATTTCTATATAATATGTATTTCCGGGAATTAACCCACCAATCGTAAATACTCCAAACTGGTCATTATTACTATTACGTAAAGGGTCCATTACAAGTATTCCTCCAGTTGCGTCAGTTGGGGTTATATTTGCATAAGCAGCATCAATGGCACTTGGGTTTGGAACAATGGCGTATTGTTTGTTTGCTGTACCTAGAGTAGTGCCAGGAGCAGCAACATAGGTAAAACTAGGATCAATAGTAAAACCACTTGCCAAAGCATTAGTTTCATTTATTGACCAACGGGTAGCTGCACCACCTGTATTAGCAAAATTAATATTAGTTATCAACCTCTGGTTACATGGAGTTTGTGCTTGCACAGTAGTAATTGCGCATAGAAACAGGCATAAAAATAGCCCAAGGTATTTGTAATATTTCATAATAGATTAAGGTTAGTTCATACGAAATCTTACAAATTTAAAGAAAAAAATCTAAAATATACAATAAAAACGTTAAAAAAATCACTTTTTAACATGAGACATACTTAATCCCTCTCCATAAGAGAGGGGGAATTAAGAGTGGTATTCGAGATGATTTACACTTGTATTTTACTTTAATTCTTACAACCCCAACAAATTGCAAAGTGTTTTATAACTGGTTGTGCTTACTTTTAATTAGCAGACTTATTGTTATAAGGAAAATAAAAAAATACAAATTGCACCTTATACCATTCTATTTTTTTATTATATTTGTATCTTAATTATTATAAATAATCTTAAACCATTTATGAAACGCTTTATTCTTCTGTTATCGGGATTTCTTTTTTCTTTGCAGGGCTTGTTCGCCCAGTTTTATTCTTCGCAAGATATGCAGAAACTGAATATGGCTACTATGGCTATTACTACGTTTTATGTAGACTCTGTAAAAGAAGATAAACTGATAGAGAATGCCATTGTTGGGATGCTGGAAAAACTGGATCCGCATTCAAGCTACATTTCCAAAGATGAAGTAAAAAAAATGAATGAACCTTTGGAAGGAAATTTCGAAGGAATCGGCATTCAGTTTAATTTACTGGAAGATACGCTTTTTGTGATACAGACAATTTCAGGCGGTCCTTCGGAAAGAGTTGGCATCCAGGCGGGAGACCGTATTATATTTGTCAACGATACGCTTATTGCCGGGGTTAAAATGCAAAACTCGGATATTATGAAAAAACTCCGGGGGAAAAAAGGAACTGTGGTAAATGTAAAAGTACTCAGAAAGGGAGAAAAAAATTTAATCGACTTCAAGATTGTAAGGGATAAAATTCCTATTCACAGCCTAGATGCATCTTATATGCTGGATAAAAAAACGGGATATATTAAACTGAACCGCTTCAGTGCCAACACGTATAAAGAATTTTTGGACGCGTTATTAAGTCTCAAAAAAGAAGGCATGGAAAATCTGATTCTTGACCTGGAAGGAAATGGTGGTGGCTATTTAAATACTGCCATACAACTGGCGGATGAGTTTTTATCAAAAAACATGCTGATTGTTTATACCGAAGGGGTAAAACAGCCTCGCCAAACAGAAATTGCCACATCGAGCGGAGATTTTGAAACAGGTAAACTGGTAGTGCTTATTGATGAAACATCTGCTTCGGCCAGCGAAATTTTAAGTGGTGCCATTCAGGATTGGGACAGGGGTGTTATTGTTGGTCGCCGTAGTTTCGGAAAAGGATTGGTACAAAGACCTATTCCTCTTAGCGACGGCTCACAGATCCGTTTGACCGTAGCGCGTTATTATACGCCCACAGGACGTTCTATACAACGCCCGTATAATGATGGCACCGAAAAATACAATAAGGATTTGATAGACAGATATAACCGTGGAGAGTTATTGCATGAAGACAGCATTGTATTTCCTGATTCATTGAGAAAAGAAACATTAATAAACAAAAGAACAGTATATGGTGGCGGTGGTATTATGCCCGATATTTTTGTTCCTATTGATACTTCACGTTTTTCTAATTATCACCGCGAAATTGTGAATAAAGGTGTTTTAAACAAAACTGTTCTCAATATTGTAGACCGTAACAGAAAGAAATTTGCAAAAGAATTTCCCAATTTCAATGTATATAAACAAGAATTCAATGTCTCCGACGATTTATTTACAGAATTGATAGAAAATGCGAAAAAAGAAAACATTGAATTCAACGAGAAACAGTTCAATGAATCAAAAGCTCTTATGGCAGTACAAATAAAAGCTCTTATTGCCCGGGATCTTTGGACGATGAATGAATATTTCGAAATTATTAACCACGAAAACGAATCGTTGAAAAAAGCGTTGGAAATTATTAACAATCCTAATACATATAACGAAATATTAAAGACTTCCAAAGAAATAAAAAGCGGGCCGAAGAAAACTTTATCCGAAACGCAGGCTAAAAGATATTCAACTATCTTGTCAAGCAAATCACTTCAACTTACTTGATTTATCTTTTATTACAAATTTAGTTACTGCCGGGATGACTACAAGTTACCCCGACAATAATCCAGATAATACTAAAAATGGATCATTCCGGAAAAATAACTCATGCGATAGAACAATTATCGGCTTACGACTCGTTTAAGAAGGTATGCCGCGAAAGTATTGACGGACAGCCTATGCCTTCGATAAAAGCATTGGATGAAGTTGTTCTGTTAACAAGATCTATTCTTTTTCCGGGATATTTTGGGAGTTCAACGGTTAATCTTAATACTATTCAATATCAGACAGGTAACGATATACTGAAGTTATATTCGTTGCTCACAGAACAGATTTTAGCAGGCTTGTGTTTTACATGCGATAACAATGAAGACGCCTTAAAACTACAAAAAAGCAATGTAAAGGAACTGGCCAAAAGCAAAGCTGTCGATTTTATCGCGACACTTCCCGATATCCGGACTAAATTGATTACAGATGTGGAATCTATTTACAATGGTGATCCGGCGGCAGATAGTTTTGGAGAGGTTATTTTTTGTTATCCGGCGATCCGCGCCATTTCCAATTACAGAATTGCCCATGAACTGGTATTGCTGGAGGTACCTATCATTCCCAGAATTATTACGGAAATGGCTCATTCTGAAACAGGTATAGATATTAATCCCGAAGCTAAAATAGGAAATTATTTTTCTATAGACCACGGAACGGGGGTTGTTATTGGTGCTACCACCATTATCGGGAGTAACGTTCATCTTTATCAGGGTGTAACCTTAGGCGCAAAGAGTTTTCCGTTGGACGATGATGGGAATCCGATCAAAGGTATTCCACGGCATCCGATTATAAAGGATAATGTAATTATTTATGCGAATGCCACCATTTTAGGTCGTATTACCATTGGAGAAGGAGCTGTTATAGGAGGTAACACTTGGATAACAGACGACGTTCCTACCGGCGCAAAGATATATAAATAAATATTCAAGATTTAAAATTCAAGATTCAAGATTTCCTGACAATTTTAATTAAATACAGTGTAATAAATAAAAACATTAGTTATTCGTTTACTTGTCAACTTTAAGTAACTGATAAGATTTAATGATATATTTTGAAAGGTTCTACGTAGTACGTTTTACGTTATACGTTTTTTTCGGTAACATCATCTGCAGAGCGCAAAGTTACGCAAAGGCTTATAAATAACTATTTTCATTTCAATAATGCCATGCCTTCGGCATTTCTTGTTAATCGTTTCTACATCCTCCCATGTTCAATGTTCATACATGGGCTACAAGAATGTCAATCTTTCGGACTTTTTACTTCTTGAATTTTCAACTCTTTATTCTACTACATTAATTGCGTTTTAGAAACTGTGCTAGCAAATAATTGCCCCATATGGGGTTATACAAATTAAACACTTCCGGTGTTTCCTGTATGTTATTTTTGTCATGTACTTAAATTTTTTCATATTATTTATTCATTTTATTGCATAAATATGCAATATTATATGTATTTTTATTATTTTATTGAAATTTTATGCATTTTATTTGCTAAAATAATTTTTTTAACTACTTTTGTATTCTGAATTTCAGCACGATTTTCTCTTTTCTAGCCAAAATCAACTTCTCTTCTTTAAAACAAGAGACATTTGCCGAAAGATCATTAACCTTGATACGGTATATTATCCGACTAATTTCAGGGAAATTCAGATTACTTTATCCAGTATTAAAAAAGACGATATATAAAGATGACAGAGAATTTAAACCGAATTGAATTAGACAATGTTGTAGTTCGTTTTTCAGGAGATTCCGGCGATGGGATGCAGCTTACCGGAAGTCTTTTTTGCAACCTGGCTGCGATGTTAGGAAATGATATTTCTACTTTTCCTGATTTCCCTGCGGAAATTCGTGCTCCGCAAGGAACGATCAGCGGGGTTTCAGGATTTCAGGTTCATATAGGATCAAAAAAAATATACACACCGGGTGATAAGGCTGATGTTTTGGTTGCCATGAATCCGGCTGCCTTAAAAACCAACGCTAAGTATTTAAAACCGACTTCTGTAGTGATTATCGATACCGATTCTTTCACTAAAAAAGACTTGGAAAAGGCTTTGTTCCAAACCGAAGACGCGTTTAAAGAATTGAACTTGAATAGTGTTCAGGTTATCGAAGCGCCTATTACTTCTTTATGTAAAGATAGTTTAGCAGACAGTGGTTTAGACAATAAAAGCATTGTGCGTACTAAAAATATGTTTGCGCTTGGGCTGGTTTGCTGGCTGTTTAACCGTCCGATAGAACACCTGATGAGTTCATTGCAAAAGAAATTCTCTAAAAAAGAAGAGATTTTAAAAGCAAACATCAAAGTACTGACCGATGGTTATAATTTCGGAAATAATACTCACGCTTCTATTTCTACTTATGTTATAGAATCGAAAGAGCAAAAAGAAAAGGGATTTTATACTGATATTAATGGAAACACAGCTACTGCCTACGGATTAATGGCTGCTGCCGAGAAATCAGGATTACAATTATTCCTCGGTTCCTACCCTATTACTCCCGCCACCGATATTTTACATGAATTATCAAAACATAAATCACTGGGTATAAAAACAGTACAGGCCGAAGACGAAATCGCAGGTATTTGTACTGCCATCGGTGCAAGTTACGCCGGTTCGTTGGGTGTTACTACCACATCTGGACCTGGCGTTTGCCTGAAAAGCGAGGGTATTAACCTGGCTGTTATGGCCGAACTTCCGTTGGTGATTGTGGATGTACAACGTGGAGGACCTTCTACGGGTATGCCTACTAAATCGGAACAAACAGACTTGTTGCAGGCATTGTATGGCCGTAACGGTGAGAGTCCGGTTCCGGTTGTAGCGGCATCAACTCCCGGGCAATGTTTCGAAGCGGCTTTTATGGCTTGTAAAATAGCTGTAGAACATATGACTCCTGTGTTTTTATTAACCGACGGTTATCTGGCCAACGGCTCGGAAGCGTGGAAAATTCCATCACTGAAAGATTATCCAAGCATTACACCTAATTTTATTACTCCTGATGTACCACAGAACTGGAAACCTTATATGCGTAATGAGGATTTGGTACGTTACTGGGCTGTTCCTGGCACTCCGGGAAGACAACATCGCTTAGGAGGTTTAGAAAAAGATTATACTACAAGCGCTATTTCAACGGACGCGGCCAACCATCAGAAAATGGTGGCCACCCGCCAAGCTAAAATAGATAAAATTGCTGATTTTATTCCCGAATTAGCTATTAAGGGAGATTTGGATGCTGAACTTCTTGTTGTTGGTTGGGGTGGCACTTACGGGCACTTACTGGAAGCTGTTGAAACAGTAAGAAAAACAGGTAAAAAAGTGGCATTGGCTCATTTCGAATATATCAACCCACTACCCAAAAATACAGCAGCATTGCTTGAAAAATATAAAAATATCGTTGTTTGTGAGCAGAATTTAGGACAATTCGCAGGCTTTTTACGGATGAAAATTCCGGGAATAAACCTGACACAATACAATAAGGTAGAAGGACAACCTTTTGCAGTAAATGATTTGGTAGAAACATTTAAAGGATTGCTATAGAATAAAATTCTTGTAATTGATAGTAATTAAATTGTAATTATAGAATGCAATTAGAAGATTTAGAAGTATATTCATTAGCAATGGAATTAGGGAAAAATTGCTGGAATATCGTTTGTAATTGGAATCATTTTGAAAAACAAACTATCGGCTCTCAATGGATAAGAGCAATAGATTCTGTTGCTGCAAATATTAGCGAAGGCTGGGGGCGATATAGCTACAAAGATTCTCGCAACTTTCTGTTTATTGCTCGAGGTTCTTTATACGAATCCAGAACTTGGCTTTCAAAAGCTCTTGAAAGAAACCTTGTTACAAAAGAAATTTATGACTGTTCTATTGTCAAATATGATAAATTAGGCGTTAAACTTAATAATTATATTACTGTGCATAATAAGCAAATGCAAAATAAACAGTAACGACAAATTACTATAATTACTATGTTATTACAATTAATTACTATTTTTAAGAAATATGTATACACAACAAGATTATAAAAGCGACCAATACGTACGTTGGTGCCCCGGTTGCGGAGATCATGCTTTATTAAATTCGATACAAAAAGCAATGGCCGAATTGGGTGTTGCTCCGGAAAATATTGCTGTTATTTCAGGTATTGGGTGTTCTTCCCGCCTACCCTACTATATGAATACTTATGGTATGCACACGATTCATGGACGTGCAGCAGCTATTGCTACCGGATTAAAAGTAGCCAACCCGGATATTCAGGTATGGCAGATCTCCGGAGACGGCGATGGTTTGGCTATCGGTGGCAACCACTTTATACACGCGGTTCGTCGTAATGTAAATATGAATATGATTCTGATGAACAACCGCATCTACGGTTTAACAAAAGGACAGTATTCACCCACTTCCGAACGTGGTTTTGTATCAAAATCATCACCCTACGGTACAGTAGAAGATCCTTTCCGTCCGGCTGAGTTGACTTTCGGAGCCAGGGGAACTTTCTTCGGGCGTGTCGTTGATGTGGATATAAACAGCTCTGTGAAAGTATTTGAAGCTGCGGCACATCATAAAGGAGCTTCTGTTGTAGAGGCCTTGACCAATTGCGTTATTTTTAACGACGGAACACATAATGCTTTGTCAACCAAAGACGGACGTGCCGAAAATGCGATTTATCTGGAACATGGCAAGCCTATGATTTTCGGGAAAAATAATGAAAAAGGATTGGCTCAGAACGGGTTCGGACTCAAGGTAGTTACTATTGGTAAAAATGGTATTACAGAAAAAGATATATTGGTTCATGATGCTCATTGCCAGGATAATATTCTACAACTGAAATTAGCGTTAATGGAAGGGCCTGATTTTCCGGTAGCTCTTGGAGTAATTCGTGATGTAGAGGCTTTGACTTATGACGAGTCTGTAACTGAACAGATTGAAGAAGTAAAAACGAAGAAGCCTGTTGGTAGTTTGGAAGAACTACTGATGAAAGGAAATATTTGGGAAATAAAATAGTTATTGCCATAACAAATAAGAAACCGGGATGTGATGTTGAATCGCATTCCGGTTTTTTATTAGTAATAATCGATAAAGTAAATAGATTATTTATCAATATCTAGCAAAATAAATATACAACCAACATTGTCTTTCAAAAATTAATAATAAACAAGAATGAGTTAGTTGTTTTTACTAAAAATTGCATTTTTTTGTATAAATATTTGACAAAAACCATTTTAGATATTGATTTTTTTTGTATATTTTTGTAATATGGTTATATATTAAATAATATGAAAAATAAAATTTTACTATCAATACTGGCAACTATGGTAAGTTGCGTTTCAATATGGGGACAAACGAGTGTGGGCTGGACTGCGTCAAACGGAGTTTTGTATGAACTTTATGATAATGGAACAGCGGAAATAAACGATATATCTGATCCTCAATATTTTACTCCTGCCCGCATTATACAAGACGATTTCGGTAATAACTATGAAGTCAATTCGATTTGCCTTGGATGCGCTGCAAATGCTACTTCTGCAACAATACCATATTGGATCTCCAAATTCTCAATAGGAGGAAATTTTCCTTTTTTCACTTCCATAGATGTTGAAAAAAATAATATTTTTGATTCATTTTTTAGTAGTGAAGACGGGGTATTGTTCGATCATGATAAAACCAAATTATTGGCATATCCTCGAAGAAAGACAGACAGTCATTACACCATACCGTCTACAGTTACAACTCTTTCTGACGAAATGTTTAGAGATTGTAATAATTTAACATCAATCAGTATTCCTGCATCTTTGACCGAAATTGGTAGAAATCCTTTTATGCAATGTCGTAACCTAACCGACATCGATGTCAATGTTGATAATTCTAAATATAGTAGTGAAAACGGGGTATTGTACAGTCTAGATAAAACCCAATTACTTAAATATCCAGAAGGGAAAACAGCTTCTGTTTTCACTATACCTTCTTCGGTTAGATCTATTTGGAATGCTTCTTTTAGGTACTGTCTCAATTTGAATGTTATCAATATACCTTCTTCAGTTACAACCATCTTTAGTACTTCTTTCATGTATTGTTACAATCTAACCGCTACTAATGTGGATGCAAACAATACTATATACAGCAGCGAAAATGGCATTTTATATAATAAAAAGAAAACCGAATTAATCCTTTATCCTTCAAAGAAAACAGACAATACTTTCATTATCCCTTCTTCGGTTACTTATATTGGGGATGCTTTTACTTATTGTAATAGTTTACAGTCAGTAATAATTCATTCTTCGGTTACTCAAATCCAAAGTAATTTTTTTCATTGCGATAATTTAAAAAGTATTCATTTATATAACCCTGTACCGCCAACATCATATTCAATTCCTGTCCTCAATATAAACCAAGATATTTTTACATTATATGTCCCATTTGGCACGAAAGAAACTTATCTTGGCAATTCTAAATGGAATAATGTGAACATAGAAGAACTTCTGGCTCCTACTCCAACAAATAACAGTGTGTTTTTCACATGGCAGTCAATGGAAAATGCCACAGGTTATAAACTAATTGTTTATACAGACGATACACAGGCAGAAATAGTATGTGAAATTGAGTTTGATGCTAATGGTAATTATGTAACAACCACAAGTCAAAATGCATCACCAAAGTTCCGTTCTTATGCCGAAGGATTTTCGTATGAGGTGCTAAACCTCACACCGGGTGCTACTTATTATTTCACAATGGCTGCATATAACAACGAAACGGAAATAAGTCTGCAGGAAGGTACATTTAGTACTACTGCTGAACCCACAACTGTCTCTATAGAGACTCCAAGCATGTCGTCTCTACAAAAAGCTGTTGGTTACTACAATATTGTGGGTGCAAAATTTCCCAAAGAGCCGGAAAGAGGTGTATATATTATAAAATATGATAATGGTAAAACAGAAAAAGTTGTGAAATAGTTATTGCTATAACAAACAAAAAAGAACCGGGATGTGATGTTGAATCGCATTCCGGTTTTTGTTTTTTGGAGTGTATAACAGGCATTGAAAAGAAGCCATGCATGGCGTCTCTACTGTCGATCTGCAAATTTTTGATGCATGGAAAGTCTGGCAAGCGTCTTTGCTATTCTGTCCACTTTCGTTCGGTCTGTCTTTGCAGAATATATCCACTTGACATAATTATGTTGTTCACTCTCGTTAAGTGAATTAAAAAACTGCCATGCTTCGGTGTCATCTTGCAGGCACAACAATAGTTCTTCGGGAACTTCCAACGGTTCATTATCGGAGTATAAAATAATGTGAACGCAATCGCCCGCCTGTTTCTTTATCTTCTTCCTGATTTCAGATTTTACGCATAAAAATAATGTTCCTTTCCCTGACGGCATTAAATGGTAATTGTTGATTTCATAGCCATCGATGCTGCCTTTTACCCTGACCCAACTAAATGGAGCGTTTTTGTCAGGTAGAATTTCGGGAATAATCGTGTACGTCCAACCACCTTTGCCAGGAAATTTTTCAAGCAGATATTTTTTATCTACCAATGGCTTTTTACCGATAGAATTCATGTTTTTTAATATTTGGATTCTTGGTAATCTATCAGTATTTCAAGTTTTTTTACATAAAGATGCAGAAAATAAAGTGGAATAAATCCAAAAACACTAAAGGAACAATCTATCATTGTCCAGTAAAAAGGAATTTCTCTTACTATTCCACAAATAAGGGCTAATGGAATAATGCCTGCACAGGCAATCATTCCAAAATAAATAATCCATTTATTACGAACAGGTTTACAGTATAAACCGATAAAGGCTACAGCAATAACTAAATGAGAGAATGCCAGCCAGTCTGTGCCGTATGCCAGAAATGGATAGTTTGTATTGGTGTTAACAATAGCATTGGCCACAATGGCTAACCAGCCGAATATCCCGGAGTAGGTTTCGGGTGGAACATCCAAGGATATTCCCAATAAGGAACAAATAATTCTTAGCTCTGTTTCGATAGGAAAAGCGGTTACTCCCCAAAAGAAAAGGGCAAGCATATAGAAAATGGTTATTCCCCTGATAATCTGTAAAAGTCGTTTTTCTTCTGCTTGTGTATTCATGACGTATTTAATATTAATGCCATTCTGCAAGCTATGGTTATGCATAGACTAGAGAATGGCATCAATATGTATTTTGTTATTTATATTCTATTTACCTCTAATAATTAATCAACGAGAAGTGTCCTACAAAATTACTTCCATCCGGCATATTAATAATGTACCAATAATCTGTCGATGGCATCATTTTTCCCAGGTATGTACCATCCCACCCCATTTCATCCCCGCGGTATCTATCCAATTCTTTTCCAAACCGGTCGAAGATCACTATTTCCGCC
>JAVBUB010000089.1:0-7348 GCA_031555675.1 Paludibacteraceae bacterium
GGCGGAAATAGTGATCTTCGACCGGTTTGGAAAAGAATTGGATAGATACCGCGGGGATGAAATGGGGTGGGATGGTACATACCTGGGAAAAATGATGCCATCGACAGATTATTGGTACATTATTAATATGCCGGATGGAAGCGCCTTCGTAGGGCATTTTAGCCTGATTAATTACTAATATAATGTGAACTTAATATACCAAAAATTTCAATACACGACAAAAATTACATACATATAAAAAACACCGAAGGGATTGTCAGCTTTAGAATTGATTGTTTAACTCTGCAAGGAATAACTATTTGTAGTTTCTGTCATGCACTTAAATAAAAATCTTATTATCAATGCTAAAGAACTGTATATTTATAGAAAAAATATCAAGCTTATTTGTAAGACTCCTTTTGAGGTTGAATTATAAAGAATGTTGAACAATTGTTATAAATATAATTCTTTGTATTAATTTATCTGAAAATCAAACTGGTAATGAGATAATGTTACAAAAATAAATTCCGGAAGTTGAGCTTCCGGGATTTATTTTATTTATTCTTTTTATATCTACATTTCTTTCAAAACTTTAATAGCCGTTTCGTTTCTCGGGTCTATTTCGAGTATCTTATTCCAATAAGTTTTGGAAGTAGGCATATCTTTTTTCAGGTAATAATAATATCCTAAATAGCTATAACACTCTACAAGAGGTTTTATATCACGGGCATTATCCTTGTTTAACAAAAGGATTGTTGCTTCATAATATGGTTTTGCCAACCCTTGTTCTGTTTCAGGGTCAAGAACAGAATTAATACGCGCTCTCCAGAAATTTCCAAGATAACTGGTAGGTGTTTTTTCTGCTACATAAGCAAAAAGACTATCTGCAACATGGCAATATTCATCTTTTCTCTCTTTAGGCATTACCGAATCTGTTGTAACAGCAGAATAATAAGATTGTCCTAACAAGAAAAAATCGACTATTTTTACCTGACTTCCTCCTTTTTCAATAAATTTATCATAACATTTAATTGCGTTATCATACTGCTTTAAATTGTCATATAATTCTGCCATATCTTTATATATCGATATTTTTGTAGAATCCAATTTTATAGCCTGTTGGTATTGGGCAACAGCATCTTCGCGGCGTTTATTTTCAATTAGTAAACGGGCATAATAAATATAATCCAGTGCAATAAAATCCTGGGTTGGAGTTTTCATAAAAATATCTCCTAAATCAACCCCTTCCTGATATTTTTTTAATTCATAGTCATTATACATCAATAGCCTGTTTAGTACAAAATTGTAAGGATCCATTGCCAAGCCATTTTTTATTATTTCCATTGATTTCTCATAGTCGCCGTCAAAAAATAATATAGACGCATACTTAGGATAATCTTCTGAAGCATATTTTTCATTTTCTATATATTTACTGTATGCCTTTACAGCATCTGCAAATTTTCCATTTTGGTAATAAACTTCGCCAATTTCTCTGTAAGCCAGATAAGAAGAAGGATCTATTTTATACAACCGTTGCAACATATCTATTGCAACACTCATATTCAAGGTAGAAAAAACACGGGCATATTTAATGTAAGCCGCTTTATAATTCTGATCAAAATAAATAGCCTGTTCATACAAGTTACATCCATTACCATATTCTTTTTTCAATACCAGCATATCGCCTTCTACTGTTAATACAAGTGCAGACTTGGCATTTGCTTTTTTTGCATCTGATATTTGTTTACTTGCTTTGTCCATCAGATTATTATCCAAATAAGCTTTGGCAATAACAGATTGAACAAACATGTCTTTTTTATTCTTTGCAGCAATACCATTCAGTATTTTTTCTGCACCGGAAACATCTGTTTTTAAAATTAATTTTGCCTCACCAACACTATTCGGAGCATAACTCTGGTCAATAGATAATCCTTGCTGATAATAATAACCGGCAGAATCTACCTTGTTTTCTTTTGAATAAATTTCGCCAAGATAGTAACAAGCTTCGGCTTGTTCCTGCAAAGTCATATTACCAGTTTTTAGATTACCCAAGAGTATCTTTTTGGCAGGATTATTCAATCCATAAGTAAAATACTCTATTGCTTTCTGATTGCTATTTGCCGATGCAAATAGAATAGAAGCAATGACTGACAGGCTTAATAAGGTTAGTTTTTTCATACGTAAATATTTTATTTTTTTAGATTAAGGTCAATCAAACTCGCATTTTTATTATGTATGGTTTACACAAAATGCTCGTTTCATTCATATCTTGTTTGTGGTCAATAGTCAATAATCTACATTAATAACAAATTAACCGCACTTTTTATTATATATAACAATCAATATAATTTTCTTTTACAAAAATAGATTCAAAAATACAAATTATCCGGTAATTTTAAAAATCTTCCTTCACATTTACAATACGCACAACCTGAGTTGCAGGAACGATTCCTTCTTTCAGAATCACTTTTTGGCCAATATCGGAAGACATAAAGGATAAGAATCCGGAAGGTAATCCGTTTCGCGGATCAGTTAAAATAGCATATACATCCCTGGTTAATGGGTATTGATGCAAAGCCAAATAAGCCTGATATGGTTTATAACTATTTTGTGGAGTGGCTGTTTTTTCTTCGCTTACACTCATCAGAGTTACATTATCAAGAAAAGAAAGCCTGGTAGTATCCGCTTTATTAGCCACCCAACTCACACCAATCACGCCAATTGCATTTACATGGTTGGATATGTACTCAATTACTTTTGCATTCGTCTGTTGGGCAAACAGGTTTTCCGATAAGGATTTTTCACGGCAAATAGAATCAATGGCAAAACGTACGGTACTCGAGTTTGTGTTGTCAAAAATTAATTTCAATTTACCCAACGGAGAATCCGGATAAATTTCCTTCCATTCGGTAACCTCTCCCGTCATTATTTTACGAAGCTGGGTAACAGTGATTAATGAATCTTTATTCTGATTATTGATAATAATTGCAATTCCGTCTGTAGCCAGTTTTACTTCACGGGCAAAAAACTTACGGTTTTCCAAATACTTTTTCTCACTCTCTGTCAATGTTCTTGTGGCAATAGCCAACCTAACGCTGTCTTTCAATAGCAAATTAATTGCTTCTACCTCATTTGTGTAAATAGGAATAATATTTGCATCCGGATAAGAGTTTTCGAAAACAATAATTTCCTGTTTTATGATAGGTTCAAAACTTTCGTCAACACTAATGCTTACCAATCCAGATGTAAGTGTATCAGTATGTTTGTCTGTTGTTGTTTTAGAATTACAGGCAAACAAAAGAAAAGGGCATAAGAACAACAATGTTGTTTTGCCAGCATTTGCAAAATTACCCTTCAACTGTAAAAAACATTTTAATTTATTCATCATCATCTCGTCTTTTTATAACCCGGTAAGCCCTGAATATTCCATATCCGAATAAAAGAATTCCGAGGATTACGCGGATTGTCTGTGAAAATTGTAAAGAAAATATATTTGAAAAAAGAAATAAAGAACCCATACCACAGTAAATAGCAATCATAAAGATGCCAAAAACATAAGCAATTTTACTTTTTTCTTTCTTCTTAATGTCCTCTAATTTATCTTCTTTCATACTGGTAAAATTAAACATTGATTACCATTATGCAATAGTAATCAATGCTTGGCGATATTTTGTTGAAAATTCAAAAAAATGCCTTTCGACTGTATTTTAGTTTCGTTGAACTAGCTTCCTAATGTAAACGAGATCGGAACTACAAAGTAAACACTAACAGCAGCTCCATTTTGCCTGCCGGGTGTCCAGTTAGGCATCGAAGAAACAACCCTTAAAGCCTCTTTGTCGCAGGCCGGATCTAAACTTTTAATTACTTCTACGTTTTCAATTTTACCGGTTTTAGATACAACGAACCGCACTACTACCCTTCCCTGAACGCCATTTTCTCTGGCCACTTCCGGGTATCGGGTGGATTTTGCGATATACTTCCTCATTTCAGTTTCACCGCCGGGATATTGAGGCATTTGCTCCACAGTAACATAAGGTTTTTCTTCAACAGGTTTTTCTTGTATTACTGTTTTAGCAAGATCTGCAATATCTTGTCCATGCTGTTCATCGGTACCTTGTACGTCTTTAATAGAAATAGTAAGGTCAGACTTCAATACTTCCTCCTGGGTCTTCATTTCTTCCTCATCTGCTACTTCTGTATCTTTTTTAATAACAGGAGGAGTAAATTTCATCGTACTCTTGAGTGGAGGTGGAGGAGGCAAAAGATCCTCTATGGGATGTTGATCTTCCTTTTTTTCTTCTGCAGGCGGAAGTTTTGATAGTTCAGTTACTTCCGTCATTTTCATATCATCTTTTTTCGGTACAATGGATTTAATCAATGCCGGCAAATAAAAAACCAACAAGGCAAATGCCAAGATAATAATCAAAGCCGTGATGTGCCTTTTATTGGAATTTTGCCGCATATCATAGGCACCATAGTTTTTGTTCCTGCCTTCAAAAACCAGGTCATTCCATTCGCTCGAAGTTAAATCTATTTTACTCATTTCTCTTCTAATGTTTTATTCTGGTTATTATTGTGCCGGAATCGGAGCATTTGTTTGAATCTGGGATTGTTCCATAAAAGTAACATCGTCTTCCGTAATATCTACAATAGCATATTTGCTGATGCTGCATATTTGCATTTCATCCAATACATCTATTAAGTTCTCGTAATTAGATTCATTACCGGGTTTAATAATTATTACAGGAGAGGATTTATCCTTTTTTATTTCATCGGCTTGTTCTTCATATTCCTGATCCGAAATTTCGAGGTTTACCTTTTTCTTTTTCAATTCATCCATTTTGGCAACCACTTCCTGGTTTCTGCTTATTAAAAAAGCTCTTAATCCGGAAGCAGTATAGTTGGTTTTCTTCAAAGAAGCAGGATTCTCATAATCGGGTTCCCCGGTGTAATAATATAATTCATTTTTTCCGCCCAGAAGAATAGTAATAGCTTTTGATGCCTTAACTTTGGTTACATCATCTTCAGCCACTTTATCGTTGGTAGGCATACTTATCTCCATCGTCTGAGGTTTACTCATCGAGGTCGCAAGCATAAAGAAACAGATCAGCAACATATTCATGTCAACCATTGGAGTAAAGTCGACGCGAATTTGCATCTTTTTCTGTTTTCCTTTTTTGTTGCCTCCTTTGTCTTTTTGTTGTACTTCGGCCATTTTATTTAGGTTTTAAATTATCAATTTCAAAATGTGATCTTTTGAAATATAAAATAATTATTCTTTAATGGTTTTCAATGTTGTAATAAGGTTGTATCTGTTCTCTTTTATATCTTGCAATGAAGACATTACCTTTTTTATTTCAGGATAAGCAGTGTTACGGTCGGCTTTGATAGCAATTCTCAAATCATTATTTTGAACACGTGCTTGTTTTATCCAAACTTTAAATTGATTATTGATGCTATCTGTCGGAATTCCCATTGAACCAATAATTTCATCTTGTTTATCGGTACTTAAGGCCAAAAAATCTTTCATCTGCTGAATAGGAACACCAAATGAACTCAATAATTTGAATTTTTTTATTTCATCATTTGTGAATTCTATTCCATAGGCTTTCCCAACACTTTGCAACACTTCTGCTCTGTCTTCCTGTTTATCCAAGCTTAAAAAAACTTTACCGTTTTTTTCTACCAATACCTGTAAAATATTAGTTTCGGGAATTTTTATTTCAGATACAGAAGCGGGTGTTGCCACAATAACCGGTTCTTTCTGGATAAACGTAGAAGTAAGCATAAAAAAGGTAAGTAAAAGTACAGTCACATCACTCATCGCCGTCATGTCGATGAAGGTACTCTTTCTTTTAACTTTTATTTTAGGCATACTGTTAATTATTTTTGTGTTGTTGCAAATGTTTGTACTATAGTGAAACCAACTTCATCAATAGCGTGTGTAATACCGTCTATTCTGGTAGTAAAATAGTTGTAAGAAATAACTGCAAGAGCACCTGTAGCGATACCAAAAGCTGTATTGATCAACGCTTCAGAGATACCTGTAGACAAAGCGATAGAGTCAGGAGAACCTGCATTTGCCAATGCCGCAAACGATTTAATCATACCCATTACCGTTCCTAACAATCCCAACAAAGTACCCAAAGTAGTCATAGTGGCAAGAACCGGAAGATTTTGCTCCAATGATGGCAATTCCAAAGCAGTGGCTTCTTCAATTTCTTTTTGAATGGCCAATGCTTTTTGGTCTCTGGTCATTTCTTTTTCAGTTTCCATTTGGGCGTATTTTACCAAACCTGCATTTACTACGTTAGCAACAGAACCTTTTTGTTTGTCGCACAATGCTTTTGCACTTTCCAAATCATTCGCGTTCAATGCTGTTTTCAGGTTGTCTACAAATTTTACCATTTTACCTTTTCCTTGAGCTCTTGAAATGGCAAATATACGCTCTATACTCAACACTAACACTGTAAGAAGTAATGATTGAAGAACAGGTACGATTATACCTCCTTTATAAATGGTTCCCAATAAATTACCAGGTAGTGGATGGTTATTAGGATCTCCGTTCATAAAGTTGTCCGGATTACCGAAAATAAAATTAAAAACAAGTAATGCTACAATAAGGCAACATACAATGACTAATGATGCCGATACTTGAAATCCTTTTTTTGATGATTTTTTCTCTTTTGTCGTCATGATTTAAAATTTTAAGTTTTATATTTAATTTTAAAATAGTTCAATTTTACAGATCAATATTGCATACAACTTTTCTCATAGATTACAATTGACTAGTTCTACATAACTCAGAAAATATATTGGGGATTCATATAATATCTTCCAGTTAATCAGCTCATTACAATACTACGATAAAAACTGATATTGTTAAAATATCCCGACATTTTGCCTATTATAAACGATAAGCAAAAATTTGAGAGTTCAAACATAGATAAAAAAAATTGAAAATCTTGTATTCTTAGTCACAAATTGTAAAAAAATAATTAAGATTAAGTTCTCCAACGAGATCTTTTCTTTTGAATCAGTAATTAAAATTATCCTGAAAAGTTAATAGTAAAACGTGAATTATAAGAATAAATTATGTAAACATGTAACAAAAAAGAGGAATCGGTCTAAAGAGTAATAAATTCAACATTTAAGATTCAATATTCAACATTACGCATTGAGGATGTTTTACAGATAATTTTGAATTTTGAACTTTGAATCTTGAATTAAATATGGTCTAAAAAATAAGTTTATAAGGTTTTTAAAGTTTATAACTCAAATCAGAATCATATACTTTTCAACACCTCACACAGCAATCTCCAGCTATTTTCTACCGAAGATATTTGCACTCGCTCGCTTGGCGAATGCG
>JAVBUB010000163.1:0-2980 GCA_031555675.1 Paludibacteraceae bacterium
ACTTAGCATGTGCCTCGGCGTTATTCGGATTCACATCCGGATGGTATTTGCGTGCCAGCTTGCGGTACGCTTTTTTGATATCATCGGCCGAAGCACTGCGGTCGAGCCCCAAAATGCTGTAATAATCAATAAATGCCATAATTTTAAATGTATTTCCTACAAATTTATTAAAAATTAAACAAACGATAAAAGGAAATGTTCATAAGCTATGAAATTCAAAATTCAATATTTAAAATTCAAAATTACACCGGAAGATTATTTTTATACTTTTATTAGAAATATCCTGTAGTTTTATTACATTTGAAGAATAATCATCTTTTCACGAGCAATATGGAAATACAACTCAAACATGGCACATTCGTGTATATCAACAAAATGAATCCCGATGAATATAAAAACGGAGGAGAATCGCTGACCATACAATATAATTATTTCGATTGTCTTTTTGGCCAGGTCTTGGTCGCCAATACGGATAAAGGCATTTGTTATATGGCTTTTGATGATGATAATACCACCGCGCTAAAAGGACTCAAGGATATATTTCCCAAAGCTGTTTATAAAAATGAAAAAACGAACATGCAACAAGATTCTTTGTTAATTTTTACCGAAAAGCCCAAAGCAGTTATGCTTCATGTAAAGGGAACTGATTTTCAGGTAAAAGTATGGGAAGAATTGATTAAAATCCCTATGAGCGAGTTAACTACTTATGGTACGCTGGCTCAACAGATTAATAATCGGAAAGCATGCCGTGCCGTAGGTTCTGCAGTTGGCGATAATCCTGTTTCGTTTTTAATCCCCTGTCATCGCGTTATACAATCTTCGGGCAAATATGGACAATACCATTGGGGGCCTGAGCGTAAAAGGCGCATGATTGAATGGGAGAAGAGTTATAAAATGTAATATTAAAATCCGGTTTATATCAGACTGTGTAAAAAGTCAAATAAGTACACGGATTATACGGAATAACGCTGATATGTAAATTTTAATTCTTATAGTAAAGCATTTTACAAAATAATACAAATGTGATTTTCCGTTTATTCCGTGTTTTCTGTGTGCTTTTGAAACTCTTTTAATGCACCCTCATACGAGGAACCTCTATTTAACCATGTATAATTTTTCTAAAAATATAGACTAAAGTTCATGTTTATTTGCGAAATTTGCATCCAAATTATTTCGTAAAATGAATAAAGATAAAAATGCGAAACGCGGATTAATCGTTATTTGCATCGCTGCTTTCCTGGTTCCCTTTATGGGTTCTTCCCTTAATTTGGCACTTCCTGACATCAGCAAAGATTTTTCTCTGAAGGCGGTAACGCTTACCTGGCTGGCTACTGCTTATTTGATTTCAACCGCTATTTTTCAGATCCCATTTGCGCGTGTAGCCGACTTGGTGGGCCGTAAAAAGGTATTCTTAACTGGGGTATTTATATTTTCCCTGTGTAGTTTTTTATGCGGTTTCGCTCCTTCCGGAAATGTATTGATTGCATTGCGTTTTTGTTCGGGCATCGGCAGTTCCATGATGATGGGCACAAACATTGCCATACTGACAGCACTTTTTCCGGCTCAAAGCAGGGGAAAAGCATTGGGGATAAACACCGCCGTGGTATATGCTTCTTTAGCGGCCGGTCCGTTTTTTGGCGGCATGCTGACACACTATATGGGTTGGCAAAGCATTTTCTTTTTTACCGCAGGTATAGGGATTGTGGTATTAATTGCCTCTCAATTTTTATTGAGAGGAGAATGGATAGAATCACGCGGCGAAAAATTTGACCTGATTGGGAGTATCTTGTATGGAGCGGGATTGGCCGGGGTCATTTACGGATTTTCCTCTTTACCCGATTTGATCGGATTTATTTGCATCTTCGCGGGAATTACCTGTTTTATCAGCTTCATTTATTTCGAAAAACGACAAACCTATCCTGTTTTCAATGTAAGATTGTTTAGTGGTAACAGGACATTTACATTATCTACCATTGCGGCTCTGATTAACTATGCGGCCACAGCCGCCATTGCATTCATGCTAAGCCTTTATTTGCAATATATACGTGGACTGGATGCACGAAGCGCGGGCTTAATATTGATTTGCCAGGCTTGTATTCAATCAGTCTTTTCTTTGATTGCCGGAGGCTTATCTAATCGTTTTCAGGCATCCAAAATGGCAACGTTGGGCATGAGCATTATAGTAACGGGACTACTGGGACTTGTTTTTTTGAATCCAAGCACTCCTTTCTGGTTCATCATTATTATATTGGCTTTACTGGGAGTTGGATTTGGTATTTTTTCATCGCCAAACACCAATGTCATTATGGGTTCGGTAGATAAAAAATATTACACGCAGGCATCTGCTACTACGGGTACTATGCGCCTCACGGGACAGGCTTTCAGTATGGGAATCGCGGGAATGGCTATTTCCTTTTATTTGGGCGACGAAAAAATTGTTCCCGATTTACATCCTGCTTTTATGCAAAGCATGAGAATGACTTTTATTGTTTTTCTATGTTTATGCCTTGTTGGGGTTTATGCTTCTACAGCCAGAATCGAAAAGAAAATTAAAAGCGAAGAATAAACGAATGTAATTCTCAATTATTAATTATTAATTTTGATATGGGCTCTCCCATATTTCTTCCTGCCTGGATATTTTCAATGCCCTGTTCTTTCCGGTTCTTTTTACAACCAGGATACTCAGTTCATATAAGATATAAATAGGAACAAAAACCAACATCAGTGTAAATGCATCGGCTGTGGGGGTAATAATGGCCGCAATAATAAGTATAATTACAATTGCATGCTTGCGGTATTGCTTCATAAAGGTGTGAGTAAGGAAACCTAATTTGGCAAAAAGCCATGATACAATAGGAAGTTCTGCCATAATACCTATCATCAGGGATAGCATCATCAACGTATCGACATAAGACGAAAGATTTATCATATTTTTTACTGATTCATCGACCTGATAGGTAGCTAAAAAACGAAACGAAAG
>JAVBUB010000051.1:0-4169 GCA_031555675.1 Paludibacteraceae bacterium
GCTTACGATATGCTTTCGCCCTGGATGGTAGGACGCTATACCGACAATGCCGGAGCCGATGGTTTCAAAACTCAGATGGCAGCAGATAAAGCGCACTGCGACTCGAAAGGAATAAAATATTTACCTGTATTATGTCCGGGATTTGCTTGGTCGCAATGGAACGAAGGCATACCCAACCACTCGCCACGCAATGCCGGCGATTTTATGTGGCACCAAGCTATGAATATTAAAGAACTGGGTGTGGAAAATATGTATTTTGCCATGTTCGACGAATATGACGAAGGAACCGCTTTGGCCAAAGCAGCTACCGATTGGAGCATGATACCTATCGATCAATATTTTCTTACCACCAGCGCCGATGGTTATTGGGTTTCGTCTGACTTTCAACTCAGAGTGGCCGGCGAAGCCATTAAAGTACTCAAAGGCACATCATCTCCATCCGTAACCGTTCCTGTGGCTCACTCCAACGGACCGGTATATTACCGCAACAGTTTCGAAAGCAGAACAACACCATTTGATTACTATAATAAAACAGCACGCCAAAACGGTACATTCCCCTTGGATCCCTGCTTTAAAAATCCAGCTCAAATATCAGCTACTGGGGTATCCGGACAAACTACCAGCATGGTAACCACTCAAAAGAAAAGCGGATTATATTCGGCCCGGATTACTGGTACGGCATCCGGCAATACCGGTACTTATTACTGCAAATTTGCAGATGCCAAAATCGTAGTAAAACAAAATATGGAATTAAGCTTCTCTAAATATACGGTAAACGAACAAGGAAAATATACCACTGTAAGTCTTCAATTTAGTGATGGTACCTATTTTCATGATGTAACCGGCCTTACCGATAAAGACGGTATAGCAGTCAGTCCGAAAAACGCGCGCGGAACCATCGGCAACTGGACAAACCATACCTATGTAATTGGTACGGGAGCATTGGTGGGTAAAACAATAACGGGCATCGTATTGGGTTATGCCGGAAATGCCGCAGCCGGATTCGACGCTTATTTCGATGATCTGCTTATTCAGGATGGCGACGGAATAACTCCACCTGTTGGCGAGCCCGATTTAATTATTGAAGATTTTACATGGACACCTATTAGCCCGGTAGCCGGAGATCATGTTGTGTTTACTGCTACCATTAAAAACCAAGGCACTGGAGCAACACCCGATCTTAAACATGGTGTCAGCTTTCATATTAATAACATTGGCACAGGTACTACCTGGAGTGATAGCCATGAAACCTCTTTGGCTCCCGGAGCTACTGCTATAGTAACAGCCAATGGAGGTACCAACAACAATGCTTATTGGATATGTGGTACCGATAAAACCTATGATATTATTGCATGGGTTAACGATAATGGCGGTCGTTTTACGGAAAGCGACATGACAAACAATCAGCTAACCAAAGTATTAAATGCCAATGTAACAACAGGTAATAACGAGTTCAAAAAGAATGACAAAGTTGTTTTTGCAAAAGGAGGACAAATATACACCGAAGGCTATCCTTCGGATGTTAATTTGTCTGTTTTCAATATACTGGGACAGGAAGTTGCCCGGATAAATTCTACTGCATCTACTACCGTTACTTTATCCAAAGGCGTATATGTTGTAATAGTAAAATACAACGGCAAAACAGATAGCTATAAAATAATGATAGATTAAATACTCAATTATAAACCTTACAACCTTATAAACTTAAAAATTATGAGTCAATACCCAACCTGTCCCAGATGTTTTCAAAATAATGTTTATCAGGATGGCACTTTATATATGTGTCCCGATTGTGGACACGAATGGAGCGTAGATGAAGAAAACACAACAGAAGACAACACTCCCCGTGACAGCAATGGCGTGGAATTAGAAAACGGAGACGCTGTAACCGTTATAAAAGACCTGAAAGTAAAAGGATCTTCAATGGTAATTAAAAGAGGCACCAAAGTAAGAAGCATCAGGTTAACAGAAAATGCAGATGAAGTTGATTGCAAAATAGATGGTAGCAGCATCGTGCTGAAAACCTGTTTTTTGAAAAAATAGAATTCAAATAAGATCTTTTTTGTCCACAGATTATACAAATAAATACGGATTATATAAAATCTGTGCAAATTTGTATAACCTGTGGATTTTTTTGTTCCAGCTGGCTTTGTTAATCAAATTCATATCGTTTAATTTTAAGGACTTTAGCCAAAATATTAATCCTTAATTTTGTTTATTTTACTTTATTTTTTATCATTTTTTCAAAAAAAAATATGTTTATATAAAAAAAAAACGTTAATTTGCGTTTTGTCATCATTGATATGTCGAAAAACTTAATAGAACTTGGTATATGAGCACACTTGGAACCGACAATGAACCCTTCAAAGAAGAAGATTCATTAACCCCTGCGAATGAAGTTGAAATGAATGCAGCAGTAATCAACGAAGAACCTGTTATAACTGTACCCGACGATGTTTTACCGGAAAGCGAAGTAGAAGTTGAGGTAAAATTAGAGGTAGAAGTAATAGTAGATGAATCTGTTGTTGCCAAAAACGAAGCGCCCAAAGAAAATCCGATATCATATCTTTCTAAAGAAAAGTTGATTCAAAAGATGAAAGAAGCACTTCAACTTCCGGATGTTGATAAAAATGAAATAGAATCAATAAAACAAGCATTCTATAAAAAATATAAAGCAGAACAAAACGAGTGGCAGAAAAAATTTCTCGAAGATGGTGGTAAGTTCGAAGATTTTGAATCGAAGATAGATCCTCTTGAAGAAGAATTAAAAAAAATGTTGACAGACTTCCGCAACAAAAAAGCAGAACAAAATTTAAAGCTTCAACGCGAGAAAGAACAAAATTTAGCCAACAAAAATAAAATTGTAGAAAAACTCAAAGCACTGACCGATGATCTTGATGCCATTGAGAACGTTAATGAAACGATTGCTGCTGTTAGAAACCTACAGCAGGAATGGAAAAATACAGGTCAGGTTCCACCAGAAAAATCCAATGAACTTTGGAAAAATTATCAATTATATATCGAAAAATTCTACGATTACGTTAAGATAAATAACGAATTACGCGAATACGATTTAAAGAAAAATCTGGAACTCAAAACGGCTATCTGTGAACAGGCCGAAAAATTAACCGAAATAGAAGATATTCAGACTGCATTCCGTGTGTTGCAAACCCTGCACGAAGAATGGAAAGGAATAGGCCCTGTAGTGCGCGAATTACGTGAAGAAATATGGGAAAGGTTGAAAAATGCTTCTTCTGTCATCAATAAAAAACACCAAGCCCATTTCGAAGGAAAAAAAGAAGAAGAAGAAAAAAATTTGGCAGATAAAACCGCTTTTTGCGAGCAAGTAGAAAACATCAATTACGAAGCCATAAAAAGTTACAAAGATTGGGAGGGACAAACCAGGCAGATTATAGAAATACAAACCGCTTGGAAACAAACCGGCTTTGCCCCAAAAAAATCCAATGTAAAAATATACGAACGCTTCAGAAAAGCATGCGATACATTTTTTGAACATAAAAATGAATATTTTTTGCAGGCTAAAAACGAACTCAACGAAAATTTAAATAAGAAAATAAAGCTTTGTGAACAAGCCGAAGCTTTAAAAGATAATACCGATTGGAAAGAAACAGCAGATAAACTGATTAAACTGCAAAAAGAATGGAAAACCATAGGAGCCATTCCGCGCAAACAATCGGATGATGTATGGAAAAGGTTTATTGCAGCCTGTGATTATTTCTTTGAGCAAAAATCGAAAAATACAACCGAAGAAAAACACGAACAAGATAAAAATTTGGAGCTGAAAAAAGAAGTAATTGCCAAGATTGAAAACCTTGATATCAGCAATCCGCAAGAATCCGTTCAACAACTGAAAAGCCTTATTACAGAATGGAGTTCCATTGGTTTTGTTCCGTTTAAGGAGAAAGACAAAATATACAAAGCCTTTAAAAAAGCTACCGATACCATGTTTGATAGTTTAAAAGTGGATGAACAGAACCGTCGTCTTCATATGTTTAAAACAAGCATAGAAGAATTTTCGGATAAATCGTCGCAACACAAACTATTCCGAGAAAGAGACAAACTCAAAAAAGAACTTGACTTTTTGAGTGGAGAAATTTCTACTTACGAGAATAATATCGGATTTTTCTCTTCTTCTAAAAAAGCCGATA
>JAVBUB010000144.1:0-27406 GCA_031555675.1 Paludibacteraceae bacterium
GTTTGTTTTTTTAGAAAATTATTGAATGGAAAATTTTAATGTTAACTCATTTCAATAAAGATCTTATTCTTCTCATACAAAATACTAACATCTATTTGTCTGAATAAGAGATAAAAATGAATTATATGTATATCTAAAACATGTAATTTTGTTATAGAATAAAAAAATCGAGTATTTTTGAGTAATTTTTTAATAAAATGAAAAATTCAAAAATATATCGTTTCATACTTCTCTTTTTAGGATCCGTTTCTCTCACTTTGGGCATATTAGGCATTTTTTTGCCATTGCTGCCAACCACTCCTTTTTTGCTGCTGACAGCCGCTTTGTATTTTCGTGGTTCCGATCGTTTTTACAATTGGCTGATTAATCATAAAGTCCTGGGCGAATACATTCGTAACTTCAGGGAAAACAAAGCCATCCCGTTGCGTGTTAAAATAGTTTCGGTATCGCTGCTTTGGATTACCATGTTGTCGAGCGCTTATTTTTTTGTTCCCTATTGGTGGGCGCAGGTTGTGATGATTGTTATCGCGATATTGGTAACCAGGCATATTTTATCATTTAATACATTAAAAAAAGATGAAAAATAAAAGTTATATAGGGGCTGTATTGTTGTTTTTTCTGCTTTTGCCTATTTATGCACAGGAAAAGAAAAATGACTTTACACAGAATTTGGCCAAAGGAATGTATAATTCTCCAGCTGTTTTTCCTGTGGTATTTATGCAGGATGAAAATTACACTTCTTTGGGAACTGATGGTAAAAGTATTATTAAATACCAGATATCAACAGGAAAGATGCAAGATACATTGTTCCATTCTAAAGATTCGTCTATTGTAAAAATAGAAGATTACAGGTTTAGCGTGGACGAAAGAAAGATATTGATCCGGACAAATACAGATCAAAATGGCTCGGAATATTTTGTTTGTTTTTTAGTAGAGAATAGAATTGAAAGGCTTTCGGAGAAAGGAAAGCAATTAGAGGCTGTTTTTTCTCCGAATGGAAGAATGGTGGCTTTTGTGCGCGATCATAACGTATACCTCAAGAAACTGGATTATGGTACGGAGATTGCGGTAACGGAAGATGGCGAAGCGGGTAAAACAATGAACGGAATGCCTGATGCGGCTTACCAAAAAGCTTTTTCGGCATCCAGATTTTTCGAATGGTCACCGGACAGCAAGTTTTTGGCTTTTGTAAGGTTTGACGAAACCAAGGTTAATAATTTTTGCTTTGATGTATATCCCGAGTTCAATGGCGATGAAGAATTGATTGGTGTTGATGTAAAAAGACATTGCAACAAATATACTATGCCCGGTACGGCTATTCCGCACGCGAGTGTTATGGTATACGATCCTTTTTATAAAACAACCAAAGAGATGAATATTATGCGGTCGGGTGAGATGTATATTCCACGTATATTATGGACGTTGGATGAGGATCAATTGGCTATTGTAACGTTAAACAGAAACCAGAATAAATTGAATTTGGTAATAGCCAATCCCAGGTCAACAGTTTGCAATGTAATATTGAAAGACGAAGTATCCCATTATATCAATATTGATAATATCAGGCACATTTCTTTTTTGCCCGGTCACCAGTTTGTGTACCTGAGCGAAAAAAGCGGGTATAATCATTTGTCCCTGTATTCGAATGTCGGTATTTTAAAACAGCAGCTTACTTCCGGGAAATGGGATGTAACCGGTTTTTATGGATATGATGCGGAGAAAAAGGTTTATTATTACCAATCTTCTGAAAATTCTCCGTTGGAAAGAGATATTTACAGCATTCAGGCAGGTGGAAAGAAGACATTGCTGAGTAAAGAAAAGGGTACACACCAGGCCGTGTTTAGTCCCGGATTTGATTATTACCTGGATTATTATTCATCTACCGAGGTGCCTGGTCGGGTGGCTATTTGCAATGCATCAGGACATCCAGTCTGGAAATTAAAGGCAGAAAAATTGGTTCAAACGGAAGATTTATTGCCGAAAGAATTGTTTTCTTTTACCACTAATCAACAGGTAAAATTGAATGGTTGGATAGTAAAACCTGCGATGGTTGATAATAAAAAATATCCGGTGCTGATCTGTTCCGGTAAAGTACAAAATGAGTGGAGTGCAGGCATAGAACAGTTTTTAGTCCGTAATAATTATGTGGTGGTTTGCGTAGAAGACAGAAAAGCAACTGCACGGGGCACGGAACTCCGTCAAAGTTCCTATATGCAGATTGGCTCAATAGAAGCCCGGGATTTATTGGATGCCGCCGCTTATTTATCTACTTTGCCGTATATCGATAAAAACAGGATAGGTGCACTGGGGTGGGGAACAGATGGTTTGACATGCCTGTTGGCGATGTCGTCCGATGAAAATGTTTTCAAAGCCGGAATAGTAATTGCCCCCGTAACCGATTGGCGTTTTTATAACGGTACTTTTACCGAACGCTATATGAGACGTCCGCAAGAGAATTTTACTCAATATAAACATTGTTCTCCATTGGAATCTGCCGGAAATTTACAGGGTAGATTGCTATTAATTCAAGGCATGGCAGATGAGGATATCTCTTTGCAACAAGCGTTTATGTATACCCAACGGTTAACGAAATTGAATAAGTCTTTTGAAATGCAGTTGTATACCAATGGTAATCATTGCATTTCCAATGAATCGGACCGTATTCATTTGTATAACAGGATTAGGGATTTCGTGCTTAAGAATCTGTAATTTTTGTCCATAGATATACGAATTAAATCAGGTTATTTGTTTGCCAATTTTCACAAAATATCTTTAGCGAACTTGCTTTATTGCGTTCTGTTAACGACATGTTTAAAACCAGCGGTAGATTGTAACAGTATAAATATGTCCCCGAAGAGGCCGAATCCTTCAATTTACCTTATAAATATATTCACTGTATTTTACCTTCGTATTTTCCCTACTTTCAAAAAAATATCTGTAAATATGTCATCTGTTTTTTGCATTTTGTAAAAAATTACTATCTTTGGTTCTCCAAAAAAAGACAGTTTCATTTGTAATTAAAAATTGTAATAAAATATAACCATGTCTAATTTTTACACAGAAAATCCAGCATTAAGATTTCAGCTTTCGCATCCTTTGATGCAGAAGATTGTAGCTTTAAAAGAGCGTAACTTTGCCGACAAAAACAAATTTGATTATGCGGCTCATGATTTCGAAGATGCTATTGACAACTACGACAAAGTATTGGAAATTATCGGTGAAATTTGCGGTGATATTATTGCTCCGAATGCCGAAAGTGTAGATCATGATGGTCCCGAAGTAATCAACAACCGTGTAAAATATGCCAAAGGAACCCAACAAAACCATGATGCTTTGGTTCAGGCGGGTTTATACGGAATGTCATTGCCACGTCAATATGGCGGATTGAACTTCTCTATGGTACCTTATGTAATGGCTGCCGAATTGGTTTCACGTGCGGATGCCGGATTTGCCAATATCTGGGGATTACAGGATTGTGCTGAAACAATCAACGAATTTGCTTCGGAAGAAATTAAACAAGAATATTTACCTCAGGTTTGTAAAGGTGCTACTTGTTCTATGGACTTAACAGAGCCCGATGCAGGATCTGACCTTCAGGCCGTACAATTAAAAGCTACTTACGATGCCGATAAAGATATGTGGTTTTTGAATGGTGTAAAACGTTTTATTACCAACGGTGACGCGCAAGTTAAACTGGTGTTGGCACGCTCGGAAGAAGGTACCAACGACGGACGAGGACTTTCTTATTTTGTAGCTCAAAATAACCACGACGATACCGTAAAAGTAAGACGTATCGAAAATAAACTAGGTATCAAAGGATCTCCTACCTGCGAATTGGTATTTACCAATACTCCTGCCAAATTGGTTGGATCTCGCAAATTGGGATTAATTAAATACGTAATGTCATTGATGAACGGAGCCCGTTTAGGTGTTGGAGCACAATCAGTAGGATTGTCTGCTGCCGCTTACGAAGAAGCTTTGGCATACGCAAAAGACCGTCGTCAGTTCGGTAAAGCCATTATCGAATTCCCTGCCGTATATGAAATGTTGGCTTTGATTAAAGCAAAATTGGATGCATCACGTACTTTATTGTACGAAACAACCCGTTTTGTAGATGTATACAAAGCATACGAAGGTATCGAATCCGAAAGAAAACTCGAACCCGAAGAAAAAGCCGATTACAAAGAATATCAAAAACTGGCGGATGCTTTTACTCCACTATTGAAAATGTTTTCGAGCGAATATGCCAACCAGAATGCATACGATTGTATTCAGGTACACGGCGGTTCGGGCTTTATGAAAGATTATGCCTGCGAACGCCTTTACCGTGATGCCCGTATCCTTACTATTTATGAAGGAACATCACAATTACAAACCGTTGCAGCTATTCGCCACGTAACCACCGGAAGTTATTTGAAACAAATACGTGCATACGAAGCCCAAAAAGTAAGCCCCGAGTTCGAAGGATTACGTACACGCTTAATAGCTATGACTGATATTTATGAAAAAACAGTAAATGCTGTGCTGGAAATGAAAAACAATGAATATCTCGACTTCCAGGCACGCCGTTTGGTTGAAATGGCCGGACATATCATCATGGGTTACTTGTTGATTCTGGATTCTACCCGTGAAGCAGAGTGTTTGTTCCGTAAATCGGCATTTATCTATGTAAACTATGGCGAAGCCGAGTTGAAAAAACATGCCGCTTTCATCGAACAATTCGAAGTTGAAAGCATTGATGTTTACAGATAATTCGAAATTTAGCATATTAAATATGAAAGCGAACCGATTTGGTTCGCTTTTTTTATGGGTATAAATGCAAAGACGGCTTATAGTCCGCATAGAGACGTTGCACGCAACGTCTCTACGGTTGAACATAGTTTGTGATTGCATATTTATTCTATTACCAACAGATACGTTCCGCGATACTGCTGTTTGATTTCATTCAGTAGAATAAGTTCATTCTCATTTTCATATATCATAGTGGCATATACCCGGTAATAGTCTTTATAAAAAATAACTCCGGCATGTGGATAACCATTACTAGCCAATACATTCCTGAAATTTTCGGCGTCTTTTGATTCTTTGAAATTGGCACACACGAGGTATCTGTTCATTTCTTTATAATCGCAATCCGTATTGTCTTTATTAACATGCTCTGCATTTATTTCTGTAGAGGTAGGTGCATATAAATCTTTGCGGGAAATGATATTTTGTATTACAAAGAACAGGGTAGAGTCGTTGTGTTCCGCTTGCGGATATATAAGTACGGTATCATTTTCGAATATCACAGGCAGGTATATGGCGGCATGATAATGGGTGTCTTTGAGTTTTTGCTGCATCTCTATGGCATTTGCCTTTTCTTCCAACGATAAGTTCTGAAAAGCAATTCCGTTTCTCTGCAACATGGATTTGGTGTATTTACAGTTGTTGCAGGTGGGTTGGGTATAAAGGGTTAATGTTTTTGTTTGCGATTGTGCAGAAAAACAGATAATTATAGATAATATGGTTAAGAAATCTTTTTTCATATCGTTTTTATTTATTGCATGTTATGCTCAACCGGGTAGAGACATTGCGCGCAACGTCTCTACTTTCAAAGATAACCCGAAAAAGAAAATTGAGGATTAAAAGTGAGCCTGAATTTTATGAAATTTTCGGTTTGCACTTTCAATCCTCAATTAACAGATGAGAAACTATTATCGTTTAATCACTTTAAATACTTCTGATTGACCGGATGATTTGGTAACTTGAAGCAAATAAACCCCGTTGTGCAAGTTGCTGGTGTTGATCCGGATGTTATCGGCATTTCCGTAAACAGATTGCAATTGTCCTTCGATAGAATAAAATTTTACTGAAATGTTTTCGTTGCTGGTTACATTTAATATGTCTTTAACCGGATTCGGATAAACTTGTATGTTGTTATCCGTTAATACAGGTTTTGTTGATGTAACAATATTGTCTGTATTATATTCGGCGGCTACCGTATAACCAACCAAGCTGTTTTCTACCGCGCTTACCTGATATGTAGCCTTAGCTCTCGATCCGTCGTTATCGCAAAGGATAGACAAATAGAACAACAGGTTTCCGGTACTTGTTATTTTATATTCGCAGCTGAAAGGTATTTGTACATTGTTTTGGAAAATCAGCCAGTCGGCTTTCACAATACCGTTACCCATATCTGTAAGCTTTATGATTTGAGCATTATCGATCGGCAACATGTTATTCAACTGACAATCGAACAATGTTTTGGTACCCATGGTATCTGCAGGAACGTCTTCTATAGATGGAATAAATGTATTCAGCGGATGTGAGTATACACAAGATTTATCGTCCATATTGGCCAATAGGTTAAAATTCAGTGCCATGGCATCTGTACATCCGTAAATTTCGGGTGTTGTAGCCGTATATACACATGAACCGTTGTCTTCTTTGGCTACAGCGTTGTAATTGATAGCATCGGGATCGGTACAACCACTGATAATTTCGTGTAGTTTCTTCAAAATACAAGTGTTGTTATCTACGTTGGCGTATGGATTATAGTTCATGGCGTGAGGTTTGGTACAACCGTATACTAAAGGTTCAGTACTTTGAGCATACGTACAGCTACCATCTTCGAGTGTAGCGAAATAAGCATAGTTGGTAGCCGTTTTGTCGGTGCATCCTTTTGTTTCTTCGGCATAAGTACAATATCCGTTGTCTTTGTTGGCCATTTGGTTAAAGTTGGTGGCCTTAAGGTCTGTGCATCCCCAAATAATAGTATCGTAACGGCAAGTTCCATTGTTTACGTTGGCGAACTCGTTGTAGTTAATGGCTCTTGAATCTGTACATCCGGAAATGGTTTGAACATAAGTACAGCTTCCGTCGTTTATGGTGGCGTTTGCATTATAGTTAGATGCTTTGTTGTCTGTACATCCTAGTACGATGGTGGTATCGGCATATATGCAGGAGTTAGGCTGAAAGCGTGTAGCTCTTGGATTATAATTCGTAGCCGTAGGGTCGGTGCAACCATAAATATATTCCGGTTGGCTGTATTTACATATGTCCTGTCGATGGATATCTGCCATAGGATCGTAGTTAGTGGCAGTAGAGTCTTTGCATCCGTAAGTTTCAGGTGTACTGTATTGGCATAAGTCTTTATCGTGAACATCTGCCGTAGGGTCGTAATTGATGGCTGTAGAGTCTTTACAACCGTAAATAGTCTCTTGTGTTCCATATTGAGTTATTCTTAGGGACGTCAGACTCATCAAGTTTTGGTTGTAAAAATCAAGGCTATAATCTCTTTTGGCACCGGTATTGGGCTGTAGCGTAATATAAGCTTGTGTCGTACCTGCGCTTCCTTGCGAAGGATTCATAGAGGAATATTCCTCTCCACCATGTGCTATCTGTACGCTCCAATCTACGTTCGATACAATCAGTATAGGTATATTGCCACCTCCGGTAGGAGCTGTATAGTGTCCGGGATTTTCAACCCCTCCGATTGTATATTGGAAGTCAGGGTTACCGGCATAAGAGCAAGAACCATCATCATGGGTTGCCTGGGGGTTGTAATTCAGCGCAGAAGAATTTGTACAACCATAAACATCTTGAGGTTCCTGGCTATATTTGCATATGTTTTGTTGGTGCACATCTGCCGCAGGATCAAAGTTGGTAGCGGTAGAGTCTTTGCATCCGTAAACAACCTGCTGCTGTATTCCCAGTTGATTTATTCTAATTTGCATCAGAGTACTATCTCCGCTTTCGAAAACAAGATTCAGTACCCTTGATGTTTCAGTTGTGTTTGGCTGTACGTGGATACTTCCTGTTATCACTTGCGAATAGGCACTGGCATATGGAGGGTTTACATATAGCTCTCCGGCAAGTTCTCCGGATAAAGATGTATTTGCCTGCCAATCTACCTGTGTCGATAAAACAGAAAAAGGTATGTTGCCGCCTTCAGCTCCGATTTGAACAGTACTATTCTGCATATCAGTTATTGTTAAAGTAAACTCAGTTGTGTAGTATTGGCATAAGTTTTCTTCGTGCATATCCGCCTTAGGATCAAAGTTGACTGCTGTAGAATCTTTACATCCGAAACTGGGTCCGTCTTGAGATATATGCAGGCTTCCCAAAAGATCTTTCCCATTGTAAAACTCAAGGTCATATGATCTTTGCTCTGTGCCGGTGTTAGGAGTTGCGGTAATAAAAATTTGCGGGCTGCCATCAGAATAGACGCTGATCCAGGTTATATCGGGATTAACTGCGGCTTGCCAGTCGCCACTGTAATCAACAGAAACAGTCATGCTTCCTCCACTTCCATTGAATTGGAGATAAGCCGGCCATAGAACAAGCTGGGACATTACATTGATGCATGTAAAAGTTACCATTAATAGTAAAAGGGTTAGTTTTTTCTTCATGATTATAGAGTTTATGTTTATAAATATGTGTTGACAGAACAATAAGCAGCTCATAGTACAAATGTAAGCTTCCGGTTGCATTGCCGGTGTGTCAAAGAAACAAAAAAAAAGTCATTGCAACAAAATAATGCTGTTAAGATGGTGTGAATATAGTATAAAGAATTACTTAATAGACCATATTTAATTCAAGATTCAAAGTTCAAAATTCAAAATTATCTGTAAAACATCCTCAATGCGTAATGTTGAATATTGAATCTTAAATGTTGAATTTATTATTCTTTAGACCAATTCCAATTTTGTCATGATGCAACACTATTTTTGAGAATAATATTTCTTTTTATATTGTAGAGGTGTTTCTCCTGTTTCTTTTAAGAACGAACGTCGGAAGGTGGATAACGAGTTAAAACCACATGCTTCGGCAATGACTTCGATATTTTCCGCACAATCCGATTCGAGCATAGCACATGCCCTTTTGATACGGTATATGTTTATATATTCATAAAAATTAGTATCAAGTTGTTTGTTGAGATAATCCGATAAATAAGTACGGTTGGTTCCTATAGCGATAGCTAAATCGGTAATGGTAAGTTTAGCATCCAGATACATCATTTCTTTTTCCATGCATAAATTCAGTTTATGCCCGAATGCGAATTTATTCTCACGTTCCAGGTCATTGATTATATCCATAGAATCTGTTTGTTGACTTTTTGTTTCTTTTATAAAAGGATTGAGCATATTGGGCACTTCTACAACAGCGTGTTTTACGACATAGTGGAAAATAAACATCCAGATGATAACAATAAAGATGTAATAAAAAGCATCTCCCAGCCAGCTCGGTTCCCAAATAATAAGCGTCCAGGTAAATAAAGCCAGATACAACGGAGTGATAATCCACCTGACCCAATACAAGCTAAGGTTTTCGGTATACGAAAAATTCTTTTTGATGTAATTATCATACCTGGATGATGCCCCGAAAACAATGAAAATAGCGATGGTACCCAATACGTTGGCATAAATGACAGATATATAAAATAAAGTATTGCTTGGAAGCAGAATATAAGCCAACGTAAACAGAAACGACGGCAACATTACTATCAACAGTTTTTTAGCCTTAATCCATCCCGGAGATATAATTTCAAACATCAATACCATCGTCAGCGGTATTCCCCACATATCAAAACTAAGGCTGATGTTGGGCAGGTAATCTGTTTCCCAAACTCCTTCTGCCAAATAAATAATATTGGTTAGTTCCAAAAACGCAAAAAAAATCATTTCCCAGTATAAGAATTTCATCAAATGGTTCTTGCCTTTATACTTATATAAGTGGATGCTTGTAAGTATAAAAAACATAACCGCTATTCCATTGGTAAAATGAGCCAGATTTTGCGAAAAGGGAGACATTGAGAGCATTTGCTGTTATAATTGGTGTGGAACTTGATATTAAGATATTCGCTTCGCGATATTTATAGATATTTACTCGCTTCGCTTGTGATATTAATTAATATTTTCAGGCAACGGATATCTATTTATATCAATAAATATCTTATCCTCTGTTGTACATAACATGTTATACAAACAAAGTTATCCATATTTTTCATATTTCAAAACAAGAAATTTCATTTTGCTCTTCTATTGTCCCGAATAAACTGTCATGAATTTATTAGTTACGTAAAAGGTTTTAAAAATCAAATACTTACATCTTTTTTTGATATTCATTCTGCAAAACAAGATTATTACGAAGTTTGTTTATAAAAAACATATTTTAACAAAAATATAGCTATGTTAACAATTATGCAACATTTTTACAAATTTATGCAACATTTATTACAGAGGCTAAGAGGCTTGTTATCATACCTTTGTAACAGAGAAATAAAATTCTCACAATTAATTAAAACCTTAAGTCAAAATGAAAAGACATTTATCTAAAATGAGGCGAAAAATAGTACTAATACTATTCTTTGCTATTCCGTCGCTCGCGTTGGCACAAACACACGTGGTTTCCGGGACGGTTGCGGCTCCTGATGACGGAGAGGGACTGCCCGGTGTAACAGTGATGGAGAAAGGAACTACCCATGGTGTATCTACCGATATTGATGGTAAATATACTATAGAAGTGTCTTCTCCCAGTGCTGTTTTGGTTTATTCGATGTTGGGAATGGTTACACAGGAAAAACCCGTAAAGGGAACCAGTGAAATTAACCTGACGTTGAAAGCCGACGAAAAAATGCTTGAAGAAGTGGTGGTAACCGGTTATACTTCGCAGAGGAAGGCGGATTTAACGGGTGCGGTATCGGTTGTATCTGTAGCGGATATGATGACCGAAGCCGAAAATAACCCGATTAAAGCCCTTCAGGGACGTGTGGCCGGTGTGGAAATTACATCGGATGGTAATCCGAGTGGTTCTGCTACGGTAAGAATCAGGGGAATCAGTTCTCTGGAAAGTTCCAAAGACCCTTTGTATGTGATTGATGGTATTCCTACCAATGGCGGAATGCACGAGTTGAACTCGAATGATATTGAAAGCATACAGGTATTGAAAGACGCTTCTTCGGCCAGTATTTATGGTTCGAGGGCTGCCAACGGGGTTGTTATTATTACTACCAAAAAAGGAGAGAAAGGAAAAGTAAAAGTAAATTTCGATTCTTATATAACCCAAAGCTGGTATGATAAAAAGCTTCAGGTACTTAATTCCAAAGAATACGGTGAAGCCTTGTGGCTTTCCAATGTGAACAGCGGAAGCAATCCCAATGCCAATACCATAGGATATCAATTCGACTGGGGGTATGATGCCAACGGAAATCCGGTATTGAATAACATGTATCTTCCTAAATATGTAGATGCCGGAAAAACAATGCTGACATCGGATACGGACTGGTTTAACGAAGTTTCGAAAAAAGGACTGGCACAATCTTACAATGTGTCGGTAAGCAACGGAACAGATAGGGGAAACTATTTTCTTTCGTTGGGATACTACAATAATAATGGTACCATTAAATATACCGATTTCGAACGTTTCTCGGGAAGAATAAACGGAGAGTATAAAATATTTGGAGATATTTTAACCATTGGCGAAAATTTTACTATCAATAAGACGTCCGAATTAACTGCACCGGACAATGTACTGGACATGTCGCTGAAAATGTTACCTATGGTACCCGTTCGCACTGTCGACGGTAAAGGTTGGGGAGGACCTACTCCCAATATGAACGACCGCTTGAATCCGGTAATGATATTATACAATAACCGTAACAATAATTATGATTTTTGGAGGATATTCGGTAACGCATACCTGAACCTGCAACCTGTTAAAGGTTTGAATATCCGCTCCAGTTTCGGGTTGGATTACAGCAACTTCTACAAACGATTTATGCAACCCACCTATACATCCGGAAAACTGGTAAATAATACGGCTTACATCATTATGGACCAGAATTTTACAAACAGGTTGACATGGACCAATACTGCCAATTATGCTAAAACAATAGAAAAACACCAGTTTGATGTATTAGGCGGTATAGAAATGTATAAAGAAACATGGATAGGTACTACGGCCAGAAAAGAAGGTTTTATCAATGAAACTCCAGAACAGATGTGGCCCAAAATGGGAACCGGAACAGCCTTGCTGGATGGTTCTTCAACAGAATATACCCTGCTTTCTTATTTTGGTAAAGCCAACTACTCTTACGACAATAGATATTTGGCTTCTTTCGTCATTCGTTATGACGGATCTTCCCGCTTCGGCGAAAATAACAGGTTCGGACTTTTTCCCGGAGTTTCATTGGGTTGGAGGCTGAGCGAAGAACCTTTTATGGAAAAAACTCGCAATGTACTCTCCGACCTGAAATTAAGAGCTGCCTGGGGACAAAACGGAAACCAGGGTATTTCTAATTTTTACGCCGCTTATACTTTGTTTGTTCCCGATTATGGAACAGGCGATCCTACCTGGACCGAAATAAATGGAACTTCTTACGATTTAAATGGAAACGAAACCGGCGAACTGCCTTCCGGTTACAAAAGAACACAAATCGGAAATCCGGACTTGAAATGGGAAACAACTACCCAGACTAATATCGGGTTGGATTTTGGTTTCCTTCAACAAAGCATATACGGGTCTGCCGAAATATACCTGAAACAAACAGAAGACATGCTCGTACTGCCACCTTATCTCGGTGTACTTGGTGAAGGCGCTTACAAATGGTACAACGGTGCTTCTATGGAAAACAGGGGATATGAAGTAACCCTTGGATACAAAAAAATGACAGCATTTGGCTTATCATACGATATCAGCGGAAACATATCCGGATATCAAAATAAAGTAACGAAACTGCCCGATGATGTAGTAAACGCCTATGGTGGCAATGGAGAAGGCGATAATATTCTCGGACATCCGATAGGCTCTTTCTACGGATATATTGCCGATGGAATTTTTCGCACAGAAGATGAGGTAAATGCACATGCCGAACAAGAAGGAAAAGGATTGGGACGTATCAGATACAGAGATATCAATGGCGATGGTACGGTAGATGACGACGACCGCACCTGGATAGGCTCTCCTCATCCCGATTTTATCTACGGATTAAACATCGCTTTAGAATATAAGAATTTCGACCTGTCGGTATTCTTCCAGGGTGTGCAAGGTATTGACCTTGATGTGTATGCAGTAAAAAGCCAAACAGATTTTTGGAGTGTAAACGATGTCATGTCGAACAAAGGAACGCGACTGCTGGATGCATGGAGTGCAACCAATCCGGGTTCCGATATCCCCGCATTACAAGCGCTTGATACCAACAACGAAGGACGTTTTTCTACCTATTATGTTGAAAGCGGCTCTTATCTGAAACTCAAAAATATTCAGCTCGGTTATACTTTACCCATCTCTATTTCTAAAAAGATAGCCATGAATAAGCTCCGTTTGTATGTGAGTGCACAAAACGTATTCACCATTAAAAGCAAGAACTTCAGTGGAGTTGACCCTGAAAACCCGGCATTCGGGTACCCTATTCCGGTAACACTTACCGGAGGTTTAAGCATAAGTTTTTAATCAGTAAAAAACTAAAAAATTAAAGCATATGAAACGAGCATTGATATTAATGTAAACTATTATAGATAATGAAAATGCGAGTTCCATACAACATTAATGTAAAAAATAAAATATTTACGTATGAAAACAAGAAACATATTATTGCTTAGCTTGAGTTTGATTTTGACGGCAGGATGTTCGGATTTTCTCGATGTGCCGCCGGAAGGAGGATTGCAACCGGATCAGGTGGATGATCCCGAAAAAATGGTAACAGCCGCTTATGCCTGGCTGGCCAACGACCGTCCTGCCAACATGTGGACATGGGGAGATGTACGCTCTGACGATGCTTATAAAGGTGGTGGTGGAGAAAACGACGGATACCCTATTCACTGTTTCGAAATTTCTACCGGTGTTCAAACCAATTTCGGTGAAGCCGATGGTTTTTGGTTCAACATGTATTCCGGTATATCCAGGGTAAATCAGGCGTTGAACATGCTCGAAGAACAGGACGAAACAGATTTTCCCGATAAATATGCCCGTATGGGGGAAATGAAATTTTTAAGGGGACATTTCTATTATCAATTGAAAGTGGTATTTAAGAATATTCCTTACATCGACGAAACAGTTCCTACCGACGATTATAAAACCATATCGAACGTAGCATTGAGCAACGATGACTTATGGGGAAAGATTGCCGGCGATTTTAAATATGCATTTGATAATTTGCCCGAAAAACAATCGCAGGTTGGGCGTGCCAACAAATATGCCGCGGCAGCTTATTTAGCGAAAGTAAAACTTTATAAGGCTTACCGTCAGGACGAAAAAAACAATGTTGTATCCATAGATCAGCAAGATTTACAAGATGTGCTTACCTATACCAGTTTTGTAATGAGTGGTGGTTATGATCTCGAAAGAGACTTTGGCTATAATTTTCTTCCCGGATCTTACGAAAACGGAGTGGAATCAATCTTTGCCATTCAATTTTCTACTGATGATGGTACCATGTACGGCCGGTTGAACTTTGCCGATTTTGTAAATACCTCACAAGGCGTTGGATGCTGCGACTTTCACAAACCAAGCTACAACCTGGTAAATTTTTATAAAACAAACAAAGGATTGCCTTACGGTACATACGATTTAAGTATTTATACCAAAAACAGTTTTGCCGATCCACGTTTGTTTCACACTGCGGCAATAGACGGTTTCCCATATAAATACAACGAAAACCGTTTATTCCAGAATTCCTGGAATAGAAACCCGATCTATGGTGTTTATTCATCATTGAAAGAAAATGTGGATCCCGATTGCGATTGCTTTGTAACGCTTACACCTTACACGGCCAATTCTAAAAATAAAATCCTGATCCGTTTTGCCGACGTATTGCTGTTCCGTGCCGAAGCCCTTATTGAGTTGAACCGTGAAGCCGAAGCGCTGTCACTCATCAACCGGGTAAGGCAAAGAGCCGTGGATAGCGCCTCGGGATTGGTAAATTATAGTGGTGCCCTGAAACCCAAAATGAACGTGGATATCTACAGGCCCGGTGTAAACTGTACCTGGGATAATGATTTTGCCCGTGAAGCCCTCAGAAGCGAACGCCGTTTGGAGTTTTCTATGGAAGACATGCGTTTCTTTGATCTTGTACGCTGGGGTGTTGCAGACCAGGTAATCAATGCCTTTTACAATTCAGAATCAAAAAGAATACCCTATTATGAAGGAGCACATTTTGAGAAAAACAAAATGGAATATGTACCCATTCCCCAAGCACAAATAGGATACAGCAAAGGAGTGTATAAACAAAATTATGGATGGTAATTTATAAATAACCAGTCTACTCTTCTTAATCTCATTAGATCCCCCTCTCTTGTGGAGAGGGAGTTAGGGATAGAGGTCGACATAACCAATATTTACATATGAAAACAATATATCATATAACAACAGCCATACTCTGCCTTGCCGTATTCTTTACTTCCTGCAAGAACGATGAACGAGCTTCGGTAAACCTGTCTGAAGATACCCTGATACACTCCTTTGAGATAGATGGCACCCAAGGTACCATTAATAACAAGGATATGACCATCAGCATACTCATGCCGCCCAAAACGGATCTAACGCAGCTAACGCCAACTATCCAGATTGCCGAAGGAGCCACTATTACTCCCGCATCCGGCGAAACAACCGATTTTAGTCAAGGGCCAGTAACCTACACCGTTATAAACGGTAATGTATATAATACCTACACTGTAACCGCGGATGTGGTTAAAGCGCAAATTACCAAGTTTACCATTGACAATGTAGACGCGGTAATAAACCAATACGACAATAAGATACTGATAGTACTGCCTACCAGTACTCCCGGAACACAATTTGCCCCGATTATCGAATATACCGAAGGGGCTACGATGACTCCCGCGTCCGGCGATATGGTAGATTTTGCCAGTCCCGTTACCTATACACTCACTTACGCGGGAGCTACCTTTACTTACGAAGCTACGCTAGAAAAGAGCGACAGAGCCTATGCGTTTCTTGGAGTGCCAGCAGCCATGAGCGGACTAACCGATCCCGATGAAATTGCCGCGGCCGAATGGATGATGAACAGCATCCCCAATAGCAGCTATATTTCTTTTGATCAGGTAAAGAACGGTTCTGTAGACCTCACTCTGTACGATGTTATCTGGTGGCATTATGACGATGTTTCGCAGAAACTTCCTGCTATTGCCGGAGACATTACCGTTGTAAACGCTTTCAAAGCCTATTACCAGAACGGAGGAAGACTATTCCTGTCCACATTTGCCTGCTTGTTTGTGGCCAATGTCGGGATAGCTGCCAATGGCGCTCCTAACAATACCTTTGGAGATGCTACACCGTTTCCGGCTGCTACTACAGAACGTTGGGGTATATCCATTACCGGACATGATACACACCCAATATACCAAGGCTTAAGAATTGATAACAGCAAAGGTTACCCGATTGTATATCTGTCAGGCATAGGAGCCATCAAGTATAACAACTCCTGCCTCTGGAACCTCGAAGCATCTCCATATAATACCGCCACACCTGTAGCTACCTGGGTTCAATTAACCGGAGGAACTACCCTTGGCTCACTCGACTGGGACAGCGATTGTTCAAGACGTGTAGCCGTATCCGAGTTCACAGATGCCGGTGGAGGTATAACCATTTGTATCGGTGGAGGTTCTTACGACTGGTATAGCGAAGAAGAAACCATCAATAATTATAAAGATAATATCGAAAAACTCTCAAAGAATATAATCGAATATCTGGCGGAGTAAATCCATGTAAAAAGTAAAAGTTATTTAGTACAAACCCTGATCTAGACGGTAGCAAATGCTCTCAGTTTCATAGTAATTGTTTTATAGTTTAAAGGTTAAGGTTAATAAAAAGAAGAACAAGTCTGCTGTCTATGAGGGGTTTGACTAAATAAGTTTAAGATAATATGATAAGGCTATTTGGGCATATTTAAGTTATACGTTGTACGTTCTAAGTTTTACGTATCGTATATCGAGTATATGTTGATGTTTCAGACGTATAACGTAAAACGTACCACGTAAAACTTTTATAAATATATTAAATACGCAACATAAATTTAATACCTACATAAATGAAACGATTTATTTTAACATTTGTCATAGGTTCCCTTACGTTTCTTACAGTATCCTGTAAAGACAAGGATGAACCGTCTAAGCCCGATAAAGGAACCATAGACAGAACCACCAATTGTAAATCATCTTACGAAGAAGGAGGATATAGTACATTTTATAAACCCACCAAAGGATGGGTAGGAGATCCCATACCATTTTCCGATAACGGTATATTCTATATTTTCTATTTGCAAGATTGGCGCAGCGATTTCCCATTTCTCCATCCTTGGTACATGGCTTCATCCAAAGACCTTTCTTCTTTTGAACAACAAGGAGAAATTATTCCCTGCGGAAAAGTAGAAGACCAGGACGTAGCCCTCGGAACCGGTAGCGTGGTTAAAAGCAAAGCCGACGGAAGCTATTACGCTTTCTATACCGGACACCAATGGACACCCAAGCCCGGTATGCCTATACAAGGCGTGATGCTATCCACATCGCCCGACATGAAAACATGGACCAAACAAAAAGACTTCCTTCTTTTTATAAGCGGCGATGGATATAACATCAACGAATTCCGCGATCCATATGTGTATTACGACGACGAATCCAGCCAGTATAAGATGATTGTGAGCGCCAACCGCTACGGAAAAGCTGTACTCGCTCTGCTTACCTCTCCCAATCTGATCGACTGGACACAACAAGAACCATTTTATAGCGATCCAACCGTATTTATGCTCGAATGCGCCGATGTATACAAGGAAGGCGATTACTGGTACCTTGTTTATTCCGATATTGCCGACAGGAAAGTACACTACAAATACAGTACTTCGCAAAACGGCCCTTGGTTGAGTGCTCCCAATACAGCTCTTGACGGCATCGGTTTCTATGCAGGGAAGACCGCTAACAACGGCACCGGCAGATACCTGTTCGCCTGGTGCCCAACACGCATGGGAAGCACCGGACGTGAAGACGAATGGGGAGGATCGCTCGTCTATCACCTGTTGGTACAACAATCCGACGGTACCCTCAAAGTAGCCATGCCACCCGTGTTTAAAACCAAGTTCAAAACCGAAGTAAATATAGAAGACATTAAACACGAAGGCGCTGTAACCGATAATAACGGAATATATACCCTTTCCGGACAGGCTGGAGTTACATTTCCCAGAATAGCCAATGCAAGTCGCATAACTACTACCATTATTGCATCGCAACAATCCGATGTGTTTGGATTCAAGTTTGGAGCCTGTAATAGCGCAGAAGAAGTTTACTCCATCCGTTTTGATCAGGCTAACCAGAAATTAGCCATGTATAAAAAAACATCATCAGGCGATACCAAAGTATCCGAAGTGCCCCTGATAGTAAATGCAGACATGAAATATGACGTGCAGATTGTGGTAGAGAAATCAGTATGCGTTGTGTATATAAACGACGAAACCGCGTTTACCAACCGCATTGATAAAATAAGCCAAAACCCTTGGATGATATTTACAGAAAAAGGAAATAACATTTCATTCTCCAATGTCAAAGTGTACAAACAATAGTTTAGAATTAACAATTAATAAACAAATCTCTACCATTTCTCCCCTCTCGAACTATTATCTACCTTTTTCTTTCTCCTTTGGAGAAAGTACCCGAAGGGGGATAGAGGTCGGAGAGGGGTAGGGGGAGAGGTGATTAACCAATTAAAACTTAAGCCTTATGAAAAAAGCAATTTTACTTTTTGTAGCAAGTTTATGTACAGCTACAATGTTTTCTCAAGAAGTTGTAGTTTACAACGGAGAAGACGTGGACTTTACCTGGACGCAGTTTGTATACGCTTCCGATAAAGTGGAAAATGAAGTTAAAGATGCCGTTAACGGCACAGACTACTGTATGCGCGTGGCACGTATAAACGATGACGGACAATTTGGACAGGAATTCTGGGGAGGAGCCATATACCACTCTTTGGATATTCCCAACGTTTCCGACTATGGATTTATTAGCATGATGGTAAGAAAAGATATTGAAGGACTATCCCGCCTCGAGATACAATCGGCAGGAGAAATTCAGAAATATATGACCAATGAAGTAAACTATACCAATGTAGGCCAATGGCAAAATCTGATATTCAACCTTGAGGCTAACACCCTGGCAGGAGAAGCTATGACTACTGCACTTGTATCCATTCATTTTCAGGACGAACGGCTTAATCCCGATTTTGTGGAACAATACATGTATTTCGATCAAATAACACTATTGCCGAAGTTTACTGATCCCAACTACAATGATGGAGTATCCGGAAGCCTCATGTTTTCACCTTTCTTGGTAGATGCTTTGGAAGTAGAAAACCCTGATAAAACAGGCGAAAACACTACCAATAAATGCATGGAAATCAACAGGATCAAAAATACTGAAATGTGGGCAGGCATGAGATCACCCAGATTAAATGTAAATCTGACAGGCGATTCTAAAATAACCATGATGGTAAAAAAAGACGTAGCCGGCCCTGTAATGATTGAACTTCAAACCAAAAATGAGAGTGTGAAGAAACAACTAACAGCCGACTATGACAATGTAGGCGAATGGCAACAAGTAGAATTTACCATACCCACCGAAGCTCTTGAAGGACAACCATTAGGTATCATTCTTATTGCTCCGCACTATGCAGATACCCAAACAGACGCAACATATACCGACCAGATTATGTATATAGATGAAATCAATTTTGAATCATTCTCCAGCTCGACTGACGTTGTACCATTCGATCCAACTCAGGTAGTATACTCAGAATTGTATGACATTACCGGAAAATATATGAAAAAATTTGGTAAAAATGATAATATCGATCTTTCTAATCTGCCTAAAGGAATATATGTACTGAAACAAACAGACGCCAACGGAAATATATCCAGCGAAAAAATGGTAAGATAAATCATGATCCCAATACATTCACGCGGTAACTTCAAGTTACCCGTGAATAAATACAACAAAAAACACAGATATTCGGATGAGACTAACAACGTTTTGTAAACAAAACAACTTCCAATCAAAGTCTATTTTTTAGTTAGCACTAATTTACATAGTTACAACAAGTCCAATTCGAATGATCTGTGTTTTCTTTTTTACACACAGATATGCACAGCAAGAAAATAAGATATTTGTTTTACGATATTGTCTGTATGCCTGAAAGGCATAATCTTCATAACCGTATGCAAGCCAAGCGCAGCTTACGGTAGAAAAGAGAGTCTTATATATTGTCTGAAAGACAAGACTTGTTCTACTTTATTAGTTTTGCCTTGCAGGCAAAGAGATATAGTTGATTTTTCCCGCAGGTCGTCGCTTCGCTTTTACCTGCGGTTATGAAAATCAAGGCTTTTCAAGCCTATTGTATTGAAAATAATAATTTTGTCATACCCTAAGTCAAACATTACAATTATGAAAAATACGCTTAAAAACCATCGCATTGTCTTTTTCTTACTCATTGGCATTGTTCTGATAAACTCATGCAAGCCCGAAAAAGGACAACAAATCACACTCGATACCCTGCTCGATGAAATGATCTCATTTGACGAAGCAGCCAAGTATCCCGCCATACCATTTACCTGCCATCAGGAAAGCAGCTATGACAGGCGTTCCGTAAGCGCAGTTGCTCCCGGTTGGTTTGCCAACAACGATGGTTTTGGCATTATACGTACCGACACCATTGAAGGACGCATCGAAAATGTACTTTTCGACCAATCCGGACCCGGCGTTATTACCCGCATATGGCTTACTACACTGAACAAAGCCGGAACCATGCGCTTCTATTTCGATCAATCGCCCGAAGCCCAATGGATTATACCCGCCTACGACCTTATGAGGATAGGAGCACCTATCGGCAAAGGACTATTACAGGCACATACCAGCTACACACCCGACGGTAAAGGAGGAAACACACTATTTCTGCCCATACCCTACGCAAAAGGATGTAAAATTACATTCGAACTGCCCGATTCTATTGAGGCAACCCCAAAATATTACGGAATTAACTATAGGAAATACCCCGCCGGCACCAACATCAAAACGTTCACCATGGACAATGTAATGGAGCTCAGCAACAAAATAGAGCAAGTAAGCCAGATACTGCTCAATCCACCCATGTATAACAAAGGAGAAAAAATAACCCTTACAGAAGAAATTCAACCCCAAGATTCATTGAATATAGCATTTCTTCCCGGCAATAATGCCATACACACACTTACATTCAATATACAAACAGATTCGGCCAACTACGAGCAAGTAATGCGCCAACTCCTGTTACAAATGAATTTTGATGACAAACAAACCATATACGTACCCCTTGGCGATTTCTCCGGAGGAGGCATGGGCGCCCGCAAACTCGAAAGCTGGTTCCTTACTTCCGATGGCAAAGGAAACATTATTAGCCGCTGGGTAATGCCTTACCAGCAAAAAGCCAGCCTTCAGTTGGTCAATCTGTCTGGCATACCCGTAAAAGCAACCGTAGAAGCAACCGTAGACCAATGGAAATGGGACAAACGCTCCCTTTATTTTCATACTTCGTGGAGACAACAAACAGGCCTTCCCCTTTGTAGCAATCCCGAAGATGCAGCCTGTCTCGATTGGAATTTTGCTGCCCTAACCGGCGGAAGAGGCGTATATAAAGGCGATGTACTCTCGCTCTTTAACCACAGTCCTGCCTGGTATGGCGAAGGCGATGAAAAAATATGGGTCGATGACGATGCCTTTCCATCACATTTCGGAACAGGTACCGAAGACTACTACAACAGCTCGTGGGCGCCCGTGATACCATTTTTCACACCCTTTGGAGGGGCACCGCGCGCCGATCTCGAATCATCTCACGGATACAACACCTTTACACGTACCCGTAACCTGGACAATATACCATTTAAGAAACAATTACGTTTCGATATAGAACTACTCAGCTGGATGCCCGGTACCGTAGACTATGCTACCACTGCATACTGGTATGGCGATAAAGAAACCGTTGCTACAGGTACTTCCGAAATTTTCGAAATACAACGGCCACTATTGCCCGCACCGCCACCACCCGTTAAATACAAAGTAAGCGATGATGCCATTGAATTCGAGTCCATACGCCCCATAGAAAAAACCAAAAGCCTTACTGCCGACGAACAAAACATGGCAGGCTTTGCTTCCGACAAATGGAGCAACGAGAAACAAGCCCTCATTACCGGAGGAAAACCCGGCGAACACCTCACTTACCAGTTTGACGTACCCGAAGGGCAAAAATCAAAACTCATTCTCTATGCCACCAAAGCAGGCGATTACGGCATCATATCTTTCAAAGTAAATGGCAAACAACTGCCCATTACCTTTGACGCGTACAGCCCCGAAGTAAAAAATTCAGGACCCATTAACTTAGGCACTTTTATGCCCGAAAACGGCAAAATAAAATTACAGATAGAAATTACAGGAACCAATAAACAATCCAGTGGCAACGGCTACTTTGTAGGATTAGACTGTATACGCATTGTTCCCGTAAAATAACCTTTTAGTTATAAGTTATAAGCTAAGCGCCAGCAAATTATATGCGTCCAGAAACTTAAAACTTATAACTAAATATATTAACATCATAAAAACAAAAAAACTATGAAACACATACTTTTTCTTTTTATAGCAATAATATTTCTCGGTTGCAGTGCAAACAACATTCAAGTGCAAAAAAACAATGAAGGAAAAACAACCATCAACTTCAAAGCCGATAAAAAATACCTGCTCCTTCCTATCGAAGATACAGGAAAAGAATACCGTGTAGATATTAATGTAAATGGCAAAAATATTAACCATTACATTATCCGGCTAGCCGAAAAGAAAATAGACTATTGGGTACCTGTCGATATTTCCGCATGGAAAGGAGAACAAATCGAACTACTCGTAGAAGGATTAAGCGATTCCGCCATTTGCCTGAAACAAATAAAACAATCCGGAATTTTTTCTTTCGATTATAATGAAAAATACCGTCCCAACTATCACTTTACCCCTTACTACGGTTGGGTAAACGATCCTAATGGAATGGTATATTACGATGGCGAATACCACCTCTTTTACCAGAATAACCCTTTCGGAACACGTTGGCAAAATATGTCATGGGGACACGCCGTCAGCAAAGACCTTGTTACGTGGGAATACCAACCCGTAGCCCTCTATCCCGACAGTTTGGGAACTATTTTTTCCGGTAGCGCTGTAGTAGACGAAAACAATACCGCCGGATTGAAAACCGGAAAAGAAAAAACACTCCTGGCTTTTTATACCCAAAGCGAACGTGGCGGACAATGGCAAAGCCTCGCTTACAGCAATGACAAAGGGCGCACCTGGACAAAATACAGCAAGAATCCGATTTTGAAACATCCCACAGCACGCGATTTCCGTGATCCCAAAGTGTTTTGGTACGAACCAACCCAACGTTGGATCATGACATTGGCCGTAGGGCAAGTCATAGAAATATACTCATCTGCCAATGCCATTGATTGGACCTACGAAAGCAATTTCGGAGAAGGATACGGCAACCATGCAGGTGTATGGGAATGTCCCGACTTATTTGAACTGTCCGTAGAAGACTCGGGCGAATTAAAAAAATGGGTATTAATATGCAACATAAACCCCGGTGGCCCCTCGGGAGGTTCCGCTACCCAATATTTTACAGGAAACTTCGATGGTAAAACATTTACCTGCGATAACAAACCCGGAGAAACCCATTGGATGGACTGGGGCAAAGACCACTATGCTGCCGTAACATGGGCAAATGCGCCCGATAACCGCAGACTATCCATTGCCTGGATGAGTAATTGGGAATATGCCAACGATATACCCACTATTAATTTCAGAAACGGCATGACCATTCCGCGAGAATTAAGGCTTGTGAAACAACCCGGTGGTAACATTATTCTGGCAAATTATCCAGTAACCGAAATACAAAAGTTAAGAGGCGAACAACGCACCATTCAACCCTTTACCATATCCGAAGAATACAGCATAAAAAATTTGTTGGTAAACAATAACGGAGTTTACGAACTCAATATCAACATCGACAATGTAGATGCCGAAATCATAGGCTTTAAACTATTCAACAATAAAAGCGAAAGTGTAGACATCTGCCTGAATATTCCCGAAGGAAAACTATACATGGACAGGAAAGAAAGCGGATTAGTTCATTTTAATCCACAATTTGCAGCCATAGCTGTTGCGCCTATCGCTAAGAAACAAACTTATACATTCCGTTTGCTCATAGACAAAGCATCTGTAGAATTATTCGAAGCCGGTGGCGAAACAACAATGACCAATCTTATTTTTCCTGAAGAACCATATAACCATGTATATTTCTACTCCAAAGGTGGAATATATAATGTAAACAAAATGGAGATATATAACATAAAATAATCAATAACATAAAATATTTATGGATATAAATAGATATTCTTAGATATTCATTGCCTGAAAATATCGATTAATATCACGAGCGAAGCGAGTAAATATCTATCAATATCACAAAGTAAATATTATTATCATTTTAAATTAACCTTAAAAAAATACACGATCATGCCAAACAACAAGTATGCTTATTGGATAACCTTTGTAACTATTAACGGAGGTTTCTTATTCGGACTCAACATGGCCGGAATATCCGGTGCGGTAAACTCCATTCAGGAACTATTCAGCCTGGGCGACAACGGACTCGGAATAGTAGTCAGTATCCTTACCATTGGCTGCCTCTTTGGCGCCATGTTTACAGGACATTTTACCGAAAAACACGGACGTAAAAAAGTATTGCTCACTACCGCCGTTCTTTTTGCGATCTCTTCATTAGGATGCGCCTTTGCCCAATCGCCCGAAGTACTCGGCATCTTTCGTTTTATTACCGGGTTGGCCGTAGGAGCCGTTTCCGTGGTAGCCCCCATGTACATTTCAGAAATAGCTCCACCACAAAAACGCGGTACCCTGGTATCATTCAACCAGTTTGCCATTGTTATCGGTATACTGCTGGCCTATGTTTTCGATTATTTCTTTATCGATATGGCAAACGGATGGCGTTACATGTTGGCCGTTCCCTTTGTTTTCAGTATTATTTTCTTTATTCTCCTGTTGGCATCATTCCCCGAAAGTCCCCGTTGGCTTGTTTTTAAAGCAAGAAAAGATGAAGCCCTTGCCATACTCACTCGCATTGGCGGCGAAGAATTTGCCAGTCGCGATATGGAATCTATCGAAAAATCCATCAGTACCGAAGAACACAAAAAGAAAGCATCTTTTGGCGAAATATTCAAAGGAAAAACAGGAAAGATTGTACTCTTAGGTACGTTGTTGGCCGCCTTTCAGCAAATAACCGGAATCAACGCCGTGGTAAATTATGCTCCCATTATCTTTGAAAAAACAGGAGTAGGAGGCGATACCGCCTTATTACAATCCATGCTTGTTGGTTTTGTCAACTTTTTGGCCACCATTGTAGCCTTATGGCTGGTGGATACCAAAGGCCGTAAAACACTCCTCCTTTGGGGAGCCGCCGGTATGACCATAGCGCTCGGTTACCTTACCTATGCCTTTGCATTCGGCGGAAGCAGTATTGGTATTTTGGTAGCCCTGTTGACTTATATCGCTTTCTTTGCCGCATCCTTTGCTCCGGTAATGTGGGTTGTAACCTCCGAAATGTTTCCCAACAGAGTAAGAGGCATGGCACTATCATTCTCAACAGCCATTAGCTGGTTATGCACATTCATTACCGTACAATTCTCGCCCTATATATTAAACCAGTACGGAGGAGCCGTGCTGTTCGGATTCTTTGGAGTATTCAGCCTGTTGGCCTTGATATTCGTAAAAATATGGATACCCGAAACCAAAGGAAAATCATTGGAACAAATAGAAAGTGAGATATTTAATTAAATAATATAGATATTCAGATAATCAGATTTTCAGAAATACTTGTATCTGTTCATCTGAAAATCGGACTATCTGAATATCAGAATATCAGAATATCATAAAACAAATGAAAAAAATAGTAGTAGGAATAGGAGAATTACTCTGGGATGTATTTCCCGAAAGAAAAGTGCTGGGTGGAGCACCCGCTAATTTCGCATACCACGCTTCCCAGTTCGGATTAACCGGATATGCTGTGAGCGCCATCGGGAAAGATTTGCTCGGTAAAGAAATCCTCGACGGATTAACCGAAAGAAAACTCAACTTCATTGTAGAATCTACCGATTTTCCCACCGGAATCGTACAAGTTACCCTCAACGACAAAGGCGTACCCCAATATCAGATATGCGACAATGTAGCTTGGGACAACATTCCCTGGACCAAACAAACCGAAGATCTGGCCAAACAAGCCCAAGCCGTTTGTTTTGGTTCATTGGCTCAACGCAGCAAAGTATCTAAAGAAACCATCAACAAATTTATCGATGCCGTTCCCGACGAAGCATACAAAATATTTGATATTAACCTTCGGCAGCATTTTTACTCCAAAGAACTCATACACCAATCATTGCTAAAATCAAACGTGCTGAAAATTAATGATGAGGAAATTGTAATTGTTGCCAAACTATACGAACTCAATTCCATGTGCGAACTCGAAATAGCTCAACACTTGCTTAAAGAATACTCACTGAATATACTAATCCTTACCAAAGGAACCGAAGGAAGTTATGTGATAACCCCCACCGAAGTATCATTTCAGGAAACACCGGTGGTTCATGTGGCCGATACCGTAGGAGCCGGCGATTCATTTACAGGAGGATTCGTTGCCGGGCTGTTAAACGGCAAAACCATACACGAAGCACATCAGTTGGCAGTAGAAGTATCTGCCTATGTTTGTACCCAACACGGCGCCATGCCCAAACTGCCCGATGCTTTTGTGGAGCTATTCAATAAACAAAACCCGAAGGACTGATATTATTATAACTCCGATGGAGTTTACCTGAATGAGGAAGGGTACAAAATCATGAAATCATTAATTAAAAAAGCGATAGAAAATATAACTAAATAATGTGATTTATAGCTTTTTATATTGACGGGGTAACTCTAAGTTACCCCGTCAATAATACTAATTAAAATTTTGCCATTTCCTGATAAATTAGTATCTTTGTTCATATGCCACATTTGTAAGCTTATGACTAAAAAGAAAAATATAAACGATTCGAAAAAAAAGGAATATCAAATTCCGGAAGAATCTTCGATGATGGCAAATGAATCAATGATAGAATATGAAACAAAGTCGGATATAAAACTATTTGAAGAAGACAGACTGTATTCTCATGAAGAAGTTTTTGACGAATTTGCAAAACAATTAAATAAACGAATAGGAACCAATATTTCTTCTCGATGAAGAAATATCTAATTTTCTATACAAGACGTGCAAGTTTGGATTTGTTGGATATTGTCAATTATATCGA
>JAVBUB010000140.1:0-10349 GCA_031555675.1 Paludibacteraceae bacterium
TGTTTTTACCTGAAACGTGATTGCCAAAGGACGTATCACCGGTATTTGTATTTTGAATAAGGAACAAGCTATTTCTTACGCGTTTACCGGACCTTCGGGACTCGCGTCGGGATGGGAATGCGATATTCGTAAAATTGCACCTTATAGCGCTTATGATAAAGTAAACTTCAACGAAATTATCCGTACCGAAGGAGACGCGTATGCCCGTTACCTTTGCCGCTTGGACGAAATAACCGAATCGTTGAACATCATAGAGCAATTGGTAGACAATATTCCTGACGGAGATTTTTGCGCCAAAACAAAAGCCATCATCAAACTGCCCGAAGGAGAATTTTTCGAACGCGTTGAATCATGCCGTGGAGAATTTGGTGTATACATCGAAAGCCGTGGCGAAAAAAATCCATACCGTATCAAATTCCGTTCACCTTCTTTGTCGTTGGTTTCTATTGTGGAACTTATTACAAAAGGCGAAAAAATAGCCGACTTAATTGCTATCGGAGGTTCATTGGATTACATTGTTCCTTGCGTAGACAGATAAAAGACAATTAATAATTAACAATTAATAATTAAAAGTTGCGGAATAAATAAGTGTCCGACAAACTCTTGTAGCTCGTAACTTGTAACTTGTAACTAAAATATGTTCGATTTTTCAATAGTAACAACTTGGATAGATGAGTTCTTGAGGAGTTATCTTCCTGGATTTTGGGTATATGCCATCGAATTTGTAGTAGTAGGATTGGTTCTGCTCGCAGCTTACGCAGTACTCGCGCTGGCGTTGATTTACATTGAACGCAAAGTGTGTGCCGCTTTCCAATGCCGCTTAGGGCCAAACAGAGTTGGGCCATTCGGAATTATGCAAAGTATTGCCGACATGTTCAAAATCCTGTTGAAGGAAATTATTCCTATCAACCATGTTGATAAACTACTATTCTACCTGGCGCCATTCTTTGTTATTGTAGCATCATTCCTTACCTTTGGAGCCATTCCTTTCGGAAAAGGAATACAAATATTAGACTTCAACATTGGTATATTCTATATGCTGGCTGTTTCCTCATTGGGAATCATCGGTATATTACTGGCCGGTTGGTCCAGTAATAATAAATTTTCCATGATTGGAGCCATGCGTTCCGGAGCACAGTTGGTAAGTTACGAACTTTCTGCCGGATTATCTCTATTAACCATGGTTGTGTTGGCCGGAACTTTACAACTCTCTACTATTGTAGAAAATCAGGCCGACGGATGGTTTATTTTCAAAGGACACATTCCTGCTGTGATCGCTTTCATTATTTATTTGATTGCCGGACATGCAGAAACAAACCGCGGGCCATTCGACTTACCCGAAGCCGAATCTGAGTTGACGGCCGGTTACCATACAGAATATTCTGGAATCCAATTCGGATTTTTCTATCTGTCAGAATACCTTAACATGTTTATTATTGCCTGCATCGCTGCTACCGTATTTTTAGGCGGTTGGATGCCATTGCATATTCCGGGTTGGGAAGGATTTAACCAGGTAATGGATTACATTCCTTCGGTAATTTGGTTCTTAGGAAAAGCTTTCTTCCTTGTATTCCTGAGCTTGTGGGTTCGTTGGACATTCCCACGCTTACGTATCGACCAATTGTTGAACCTGGAATGGAAATACCTGTTGCCATTAAACATGATTAACCTATTATTAATGGTAGGTATAGTATTGTTGGGCTGGCATTTTTAAATTTTGCACCCGCAAATAATTAAAATGACTAAATATGACAGATATCATACAAATCAATAATGTTGGCAATAAAGTATTAACCATAAGGAATCAAGCGGTTATACTTGATAGCGATGTAGCTGAATTATATGGTGTAGAAACAAAGCGGATTAATGAAGCAGTCAGCAATAACCCAGATAAGTTTCCTCAAGATTATATTTTATCTTTAGATTCAGAAGAATGGGGAAACTTGAAGTCGAAAATTTCGACTTCAAGTTGGGGAGGGAAAAACAAACTACCTAAAGCTTTCACAGAAAAAGGCTTATACATGCTGGCCACCATATTGAAAAGCGAAAAGGCCACTCAAACGACCATTGAAATTATAGATTACCAAAATACGGGAGTTATCACGTACAGTAGCGGAGTTATCTGATGCGCCGGATGCTTCAAAACAAAAATCACTATTAAAAAGAAGTGGTGAAATAATGTCCGAAATTTTGGGAGAAGACATGCAAACAACTGATACGGAAACAAGTATTGAAATTAACTTTGCTGTCATGAAGTTTAAACATACGATAAAACAAAAGAAGAAATAACAAAATATTTTTAAGAAGATGAAATCTTTAATCGCATATATTTCCGGATTCTTCAAAGGCATTTATTCTTTGTTGGTAGGAATGTCGGTTACAATCAGGGAGTTTTTCACAAAAAAAGTAACTGAGCAATATCCCGATAACAGACAAACATTGATTGTTTCCGACAGGTATAAAGGTAATTTAACCATGCCTCACGACGCAAACAACGAGCATACCTGTACTGCCTGCGGACTTTGCCAAATGAACTGTCCGAATGGTACCATTACTGTTGAATCGGAAATGGTAGAAATCGACGGCAAAAAGAAAAAAGTATTGGTTAACTATACTTACAATTTAGGACAATGTACATTTTGCAACCTTTGCGTATTGTCTTGCCCGTCAAAAGCCATTGAGTTTGATCGCTCTTTCGAAAATGCCCTTTTTACCAAAGGCAAATTGATTGAAAAATTGAACCGTGAAGGCTCTAAACTAAGAGAAAAGAAAAAAGTAGAAGAAGAAACAATTAATTCATAATTAAGAATTTAGAATTCATAATTATCGTATAAATACAGATGATTCATTAATTCTTAATTCTCCATTCATAATTCTAAATTAAATTATGGCACAACAAATTATATTTCTCGCTATCGCAATAGTAATGGTTGTTTGCGGAATTTTATCAGTTACCTCTAAACGCATACTGCGTTCGGCTACATATCTGCTGTTTGTACTTATCGCCACTGGAGCATTATACTTGCAATTGGGTTACGAATTCCTGGCCGGGGTACAAATTTCGGTTTACGCGGGTGGTATTCTCGTTCTGTATGTATTCTCTATCCTGCTTACCAGTCATGCCGGAGATAAAGAAAAATCAAAAGACTGGAAAAAAATCATTGGCGCGGCATCTATTGCGGTGGTAGGATTTGTCGTTTGCGGATACATCATTTTCAGCAACCTGAACAATTTATTTAAAGGTAAATTTCTGGGTGAAGACAAGCTGCCTGACATGACTGCTATCGGAACAGCATTGATGGGAACTGATAAATATCAATACTTATTACCGTTTGAAGCCATCAGTATTTTATTACTGGCTTGTATCATCGGTGGAATAATGATTGCAAGAAGAAGATAAAGAAGCCCCCTAAATCCCGGTTTTTTCAACCGTTTAAGGGCTTAAACAATATAAATATAAAACGAACTAATAATTTAAATCCCGTTTTAAAGTCCCCTTGAGGGGGATTTAGGGGGCTGGAGAATTAACTATGAATAACATTCCATTAGAAGCTTATTTACTTGTAAGCACCATTATGTTTTTTACGGGTATATACGGATTTTTATCCCGTAAAAATATGTTGACAATTCTGATGTCGTTGGAATTAATGCTGAACGCTGTAGATGTAAACTTTGTGGTATTTAACCGCTTTTTGTTTCCCGGACAACTCGAAGGATACTTCTTTACCTTGTTCGCCATCGGAGTATCAGCGGCCGAAACAGCTATTGCCATTGCCATTATCATCAATATATACAGAAATCTTCAGGATATCAATATTGATAAGGCAAACGAATTGAAATATTAAAATCAGGACCATGATTTTAACAAGATTTTCCTTGATTACTTTGAAAAAAAAATGATTCGAAAATAAAATACAAAAATATGTCTTATACATTATTAATACTTGCCTTGCCATTTCTGATGTTCCTGTTACTGGGACTCGGAGGCTCAAAAATGAAACCTTTTGTGGCCGGATTGATCGGCACACTAAGTATGGCTATTGTAGCCGTATGTTCATACACTACGGCATTTCAATACTTTTTCGAAATAGGAAAAGTTGGAGAGGTATATCAAAAAATTATGCCATACAACTTCGAATGGCTTACATTTACCGATAGCCTGCATATCAACCTCGGTATTATGCTCGATCCTATTTCGGTAATGATGCTTATCGTTATCTCTACGGTGTCGCTCATGGTACACATCTACAGTATGGGATATATGAAAGGCGATGGCGGTTTTCAACGCTATTACTCATTCCTGTCGTTGTTTACTTTCTCCATGTTGGGATTGGTAGTAGCCACTAACATTTTCCAAATGTATATCTTTTGGGAGTTGGTGGGAGTATCTTCATTTTCGTTAATCAGTTTCTATTATACCAAACCATCGGCGGTAAAAGCTTCTAAAAAAGCGTTTATTGTTACCCGTTTTGCCGACTTTTTCTTCTTGGTTGGAATCTTGGTGTTGTCTTATTTTACGGGAACGTTTGATTTTGAAGCACTAACAGCCGGAGAAGGAGCATTAGCTTTGAGTAGCACCGCAGGTGTTTCATTCTTGGGTATTTCGGCCTTATCATGGGCCATGATGTTGATCTTTATGGGAGGTGCCGGAAAATCAGCCATGATGCCGTTCCACATTTGGTTACCCGACGCGATGGAAGGCCCCACTCCGGTGTCTGCATTGATCCATGCCGCTACCATGGTGGTTGCCGGAGTATTCTTAGTAGCCCGCATGTTTCCTGTTTACGTAGGCGTTCCCGAAGTATTGACGATTATTTCGTATATTGGCGCTATTACCGCTTTATTCGCGGCCATAGTAGCTTGTACACAAACCGATATTAAACGTGTATTGGCCTTTTCTACCATATCGCAAATCGCTTATATGATTACAGCATTGGGCGTATCCGGTTATGGCGATCACGACGGACTTGGTTATATGGCCTCTATGTTCCACTTGTTTACACACGCGTTCTTTAAAGCCTTGTTGTTCCTTGGCGCGGGTGCTGTTATCCATGCCGTTCACAGCAACGAAATGGGCGATATGGGCGGATTACGCAAATATTTACCGATTACACATATTACCTTCCTTATTGCCTGTTTGGCTATCGCCGGAATACCTCCGTTCTCAGGATTCTTCAGCAAAGATGAAATTTTGGCAGCTGCATTCCACCATGATATGATAATCTTCTGCGTTCTTTTTGTTGTAGCCGGCTTAACAGCTTTCTACATGTTTCGCTTATATTACCGCATTTTTTGGGGCGAAAACGAGAAGCATTATCACCACGAGCCACATGAAGCCGGAGCGAACATGACTATTCCGTTGATATTCTTAGGAGTATTAACAGTAGTAACCGGATTCATTCCTTTCTCTCAATTTATTTCTTCGGACAATACTCCATTCCCAACACACATAGAATGGCCTATTGCCGCCGCGAGTATATGTATTGCCTTGGTTGGTATTTGCACGGCTACCATTATGTACCGCAAACAAAATGAGAAACCCGATAAGATTGCCGTTGCATTGAACGGTTTCTACACAGCAGCCAACAATAAATTCTATTTCGACGAAATCTGGTTATTTGTAACTAAGAAAATTATATTCAACTGTATTTCTGCACCCATTGCCTGGTTTGACCGCCATGTAATTGATGGTTTCATGAACATGTGGGCATATGTTACGAATTATACATCATCAAAAATAAAAGGATTACAATCGGGCGTTATGCAAGATTACTCTTGGGCTTTCATTGCCGGAGCGTTGACGATTGTGGTTTTGGTAATTGTAGTATTTATATAATTCAAAATTCAAGATTCAAGATTCCAACACATGGGAGATTGAGTTTACCGAAATTTTGAATATTGAATTTAAAATTTGAAATCTTTTAAATTATGGATATTCTTTCATTATTTGTTGTCATTTTGGTGGTAATGTTGCTTGCCTTTTTACCATGCAAAAATATTAAACAAGTCAGAGCTATTGCAGTAGTAGGTTCTTCAGCCTTATTGGTACTATCTTTTGTGCTCCTGTATATGTTCCTGACCGAAAGAGCCGCGGGCAATACAGCACAAATGCTCTTCACGCAAGATTACCTTTGGTATCCGGCACTCAACATTCACTACTCGGTAGGAGTTGACGGTATTTCGGTAGTTATGCTACTTCTGTCGTCTATCATTGTTTTCACAGGCGTTTTCGCTTCGTGGAACATGAATCCGCTACCCAAAGATTTCTTCATGTGGTTAACATTGTTGGCAATCGGAGTTTTCGGATTCTTTATTTCCGTCGATTTGTTTACCATGTTGTTGTTCTATGAGGTTGCTTTGATTCCGATGTATTTGTTGATCGGTTTTTGGGGAACAGGCCGCAAAGAATATTCGGCCATGAAATTGACCTTGATGCTGATGGGAGGTTCCGCATTCCTGATATTAGGTATTTTGGGAATCTATTTTAACTCGGCACCCGACGGCGGACAATTGACATTCAACTTATTGCAGATTAAACAAATTACTATTCCTATAGAAGCGCAACGCTTATTCTTTCCATTGACATTTGTCGGATTTGGAGTGCTGGGAGCCATGTTCCCATTCCATACCTGGTCTCCCGACGGACATGCCGCAGCACCTACGGCTGTATCCATGCTTCACGCAGGTGTGTTGATGAAACTGGGAGGATATGGTTGCTACCGTGTAGCATTGTTCTTAATGCCCGAAGCTGCTCAGGAAATGGCTTGGATCTTCTTGTTGCTCACCGGTATCAGTGTGGTGTACGGTGCATTCGGAGCTATTAAACAAACCGACTTGAAATATATCAACGCCTACTCTTCGGTAAGTCACTGCGGATTGGTACTTTTTGCCTTGCTAATGCTTAACACCACCGCTCAAACGGGAGCCATCATGCAAATGCTTTCTCACGGTTTGATGACAGCCTTGTTTTTTGCGCTTATCGGTATGATTTACGGTAGAACACACACACGTGATATTCGTGAAATGGGTGGATTAATGAAAGTAATGCCTTTCTTGTGCGTATGTTATGTAATCGCCGGTATGGCTTCATTAGGTTTACCCGGATTAAGTGGTTTCGTTGCCGAAATGACTATTTTCGTAGGATCTTTCGCTAATCAGGGAATGTTCCACAGAACGCTTACCATTATTGCTGTATCTTCTATCGTTATTACAGCGGTATATATATTAAGAGTGGTTGGTAAAATATTATTCGGCCCGGTACAAGACAGTCATCACTTGGAATTGACTGACGCCGTTTGGTACGAAAAAGTATCAGTTGTAGGCCTTATTGCTTGTGTAGCCGCTATGGGATTCTTCCCTGGCTGGATTTCAGACATTATCAGGAGTAGTTTCTAACAACCCCCTAAATCCCCCTCAAGGGGACTTAAGACCGTATTTCAACTGTCAGAGGCTTTAAAATAAATAGAATTAAACGAACTAAAAACGAAAATCCCGACCAAAAGTCCCCCTTCGGGGGATTTAGGGGGTTTTAAATTTTAACATAACATGGATTTAACACAGTATTTGTTGATGAAACAAGAAATGTCACTTATGGTGGTATTTCTGCTATTGATTATATATGATTTGTTTGCCTCTGATTCGGCAAAGAAATACTATCACCCGGTAGCTTGTTTTATATTCTTAGTACACACGGTTTTGGGCTTTTTATGGCAGGAAACAGGAACTTCCTTTGCCGGGATGTATGTTTCGGGAACCATAGAAAATACCGTTAAAAACATCTTGAATATCGGTACATTCATTGTTCTTCTGCAATCGAATGTGTGGTTATCCAAAGAAGGTACGAGCCTGAAAAGAGGTGAGTTTTTCATGCTGACTGTTTTGACTTTGTTTGGTATGTACCTGATGATTTCTGCCGGAAATTTCATGATGTTCTTCATCGGACTGGAAACTGCTTCGTTGCCAATGGCCGCGTTGGTTGCTTTCGACAAATACACACACCACTCTGCCGAAGCCGGAGTTAAATATGTGTTTATGGCCGTTTTCTCATCGGCTATCATGCTCTTTGGTATATCATTCTTATATGGCGCTTGCGGAACGCTTTACTTTCAGGATGTAGCCACTTTATTACAACCTACTCCGCTGATTATTCTGGGTATGGTATTTTTCTTATCCGGTTTATTCTTTAAAATATCGTTGGTTCCTTTCCACTTCTGGACAGCCGACGTATACGAAGGTGCACCAACCAACGTTACCGCTTACCTTTCTACCATTTCGAAAGGCGCTGCCGTATTCGCATTGATTTCTATTCTTTACCGCGTTTTCGGTTCGTTGGTTACCGAATGGAACGCTATACTCTGGTGGTTGGTATTAATTTCTATTACTATCGGTAACTTGTTTGCGATGCGTCAGAAAAATATGAAACGCTTCTTAGCGTTCTCTTCTATTTCGCAAGCCGGTTACATAGTGTTAGCTGTAATGTCAGGTACCGCTTTGGGTATGACATCTACTGTTTATTATATATTAGTATATATCGTATCAAATATGGCTGCTTTTGGTGTTGTTAGCGCCGTGAAAAGCAAAACAGGCCGTGTGATGATTAAAGATTTCGACGGTTTATATCAAACCAATCCGAAATTAGCACTTACCCTGATGATTGCCATGTTCTCGTTGGGTGGTATTCCGCCAACAGCTGGGTTCTTCAGCAAATTTTTCGTATTTACAGCTGCTGCTCAACAAGGAGAATATCTGTTATTATTCATTGCATTGGTTAACACGGTAATATCTTTGTACTATTACTTATTGGTTGTAAAAGCCATGTTCATCAACAAAGCCGAAATTGCTCCTGTTGAAAGAATTGAAAGTGATGTATATATGAAAATTTCATTGGCTATTTGCATGGTAGGTATTTTTGTCATCGGATTTATGAGTAATATTTATGAATATTTGAATAATATTAGTTTTGGATTGTAAAAACTAATTCACAATTATAGAAGCCACTTATCTTCATCGATAGGTGGTTTTTTTATGATGACAATTTTATATCTTTGAATCATTATTCGAAATAATTCACTACCTTTGTAATTCATTTAACACCTACTCCAATGAGAATGAATAATTAATAGCCGGTTCACGAAACCGACATACTTACCAGCCTAAAAATAATATATCGGTTTAACCGTCCATTTCAGGACATCTATTAATTTATTCATGAGTATCATTATTAGTGATTTATCTTATAATCATCCCAACCAACATCCTTTATTCAGCCATATCAGTTTCTCTGTTGAAAGACAAGAAAAAGTATCTATTGTCGGAAATAATGGCGTAGGTAAATCTACCTTGCTAAAACTATTAGCAGGAGCATTACAGCCTACGCAAGGATCTGTTATTGCTTCTGATACACCTTACTATATTCCACAGCATACCGGAAAACTCAATAAAACCATAGCAGAAGCATTGGGTGTAAACCGGAAACTAACCGCACTCGAAGCCATTACACAGGGGAGTGTTTCTCCGTCAGACTACGATATCTTAGCCGACGATTGGGAAATAGAGATCAAATGCGAATCCGCCCTATCTTATTGGAAATTATCACACTTGAAACTCGACACGCCAATGGATATGCTAAGTGGTGGCGAAAAAACAAAAGTCTTTTTGGCCGGTTTATCAATACATTCTCCGGAAATTATATTTCTCGATGAACCTACCAATCACCTGGATCAAACAAGTCGTGAGTTATTGTACCGGTACATCAACCAAAGCAAAGCAAGCATGGTTATCGTAAGTCATGACATTACGTTGCTGAATCAACTGGAAAAGACATACGAGCTTTCTGAACTTGGGATGAATGTATACAGCGGAAATTATGATTTTTATCTGGAACAAAAAAACATAGCTAACAATGCGTTAAGCAATAGTATTCATGAACAGGAAAAAACGCTTCGGCTAGCTAAGAAAAAGGCACAAGAGGTAAGAGAACGCCAGGAAAAGCGGATGAGTCAAGGCGAAAAAAACAAGGCGCAGGGAGGTGAATCACGCATTTTATTGAATGCCAAAGGAGCCGCTGCCGAAAACTCCAACTCCAAATTAAAAAACAAGCATGCCGAAATTATTGGTGATACACAGGATAAGTTATCGGATCTAAAACAACAAAAGGAAAAATTAAAAGAATTAAAAATCAACTTCGATAATGCTTCTCTGCATGCCGGAAAATTATTGATTGATGCCCAACAAATCAATTTTGGTTATCATGAAGACAACATGCTATGGCAAACACCGTTGGATTTTAAGTTATACAGCAATGACAGAATCCATTTATCCGGAGATAATGGTTCGGGTAAAACAACCTT
>JAVBUB010000151.1:0-4282 GCA_031555675.1 Paludibacteraceae bacterium
GAAGACGCCCGCGAAGCCTTTGGCAAAGAACACGGCATTACTTATATGGATGTATTTAACTCCGGTTACGCTACCCCCATTGTGTCGGTACATTGCGACTATAAAAGTCCTTTGGCATATGGCGATATAGCCGAAATTAAAGCCACCTATTTCCATACGGAAGCCGCTAAACTAATTTTCGACTATACCATAACCAACAAAACAACAGGCATGATTGCCGCAACAGGCCGTACCATACAAGCCTTTATCTCTGCGGAAACCAGATTGCTCGAACTTACCACTCCCGATTTTTTCCTCGAATGGAAATACAAAATGGGAATCTTAGAAAAATAAAAACAATGAATATATTACTTTCCGGCTATAGCATCGTATCTCCTTTAGGGCTGAACGTAAACGAAACTTTTGAGGCCATGAAAAAAGGAGAAAGTAATTTGAAAGAATTTACGGCTCCTTATCTTTCACATCCGGTTTTTGTATCAATGTTCGATAAAGAACAAAAAGAAAAAATTGCCTCCGGTTGTCCTGGCAAAGACTGGACTCTATTCGAACAAATCCTCTACCTAGCGGGGAAAGACGCCATAGATAAAGCCAAGACAACGATTAATCCGGAAAATACCATCTTTATTTTTTCGACAACCAAAGGCAATATCGGACAAATAGAACAAACAAAAAATCCGGATGGACTGCTACTTTCTACTTCTTCCCAAAAAGTGGCCGAAGCACTGGGAGGAAAAAAATACATGATTATTTCCAGTGCCTGTATATCCGGTTTATCGGCCATTATTACAGGAGCCCGATTGCTGAGCCAACATCCGGAATTAAAACAAGCCGTAATACTTGGCGCCGACACCATCAACGAATTTGTTTTATCCGGATTTCATTCTCTCATGGCGCTGAGCAGCAAACCATGCCGCTCGTTCGATGCTTCACGCGATGGGATCAACTTGGGCGAAGCTGCTGCTGGGATCGTATTACAAAAAAACGAAACAAATACTTCGGGAATATACTATCGTGGAGGAGCTGTCACCAATGATGCCAACCACATTTCCGGGCCATCGCGCACCGGGGAAGAACTGGCCATGGCCATTAAAACCGCCATGCAAAAATCCGGATTATCTGCCAACCGGATAGATTTTGTATCGGCACACGGAACCGCCACATTGTATAACGATGAAATGGAATCAAAAGCATTGAGCATCGCTGGGTTATCAGAAATACCCACACATAGCTTAAAAGCTTATTTCGGACATACCTTGGGTGCAGCCGGAGTGATCGAAAGTATTGTTTGCGTACGGATGTTATGCGAAGATGTATTATTACCTTCACTACATTTCGAGAAGCTGGGAGTTAGCTGCCCGCTTAACATACAAATAAGGAAAGAAAACAAAATATTGAAAAGCGGTATCAAAACCATGGCCGGATTTGGTGGATTTAATGCCGCGATTTGTTTTGAAAAGAAATCTTGATCTTCTGAGTTTATCATAACTCTATCTTATATATATCTTGCTAAAAACTACCCGTGCAGGTAGTTGACATGCATTATTATATACAATACTTTTGCATAAATGGATATTGAACGCAAAATAACACTAAGATCTGCCTATCCTAATTATACGGCCAAGCAGGTCTTTTGCTTTTTCTACTGCATCAGATAATCCTAGTGTAAAATTTTATCTTCCTAACTTCCTGAAATTTTGCTACAAAATTTAAAACTATATAAATGAAAAAAATTATTTTATTATTAGCATTAACAATGCTGAGTGTGACAAGTTTTGCACAAACACCAAAAATCACAGCCAAGTGGGAGGCTACATTTAATAAGAATTTCCAAAAAGATATATATGATTTTCGTTTTTTGCATGAAGACGAAACTTCATATTACATCCTAATTCAAAAAGCAGTATATAAACTTTATCCCGGAAAAGTTTTTGTTGAGAAATACGACAAAGCAACACTCAAACCTATTGCATCAAAGGAAATTGCCAGTTTAGCCGAACGTTACATACATGGAATTTACCCCATTGGAGGAAAGGCTTATGTACATATTGGCGGTATTTCTTCCGGCCTTGTGTCGAAAGGATCACATATTTTTGCTCGTTTCAATGCGGAAAAGATGGATGTTGAGTTGTTATCTTTTCCAGATATAAATTTCAAAGAACTAAATACCATTGTTGCTACACCTGATAGTTCGGCATTTTTGCTCTCGTTTATCAATCTCGAAGAAAAAGATAAAAGTACAGTTAAACCTACCTGCCGATTAATGCTTGTAGATAGAGAATGTAATAAAATATGGCAAAAAGATATGACAACACCTTTCATGTCGCATTTCGCCTTTACTATTGATAACGATCAAAATATTTATATTTCCGGACGCGAATATGCAGATAAGAATAATTACAACTATGCCATATTGAAACTATCGGGCAAAGACCTTAACAAGCAAGCGGAAAAAATGCCGTTAAACGATATGCTTTATCAGCAATGTCGCATTTTTACAGATAAAAACAATGTATCCTTTGCCGTTGGCTTTTGTTCGGATAAAATAGATTTGACCAAAACAGGCAGTTTCTATTTTTCGCTAAAAGATGATTTTAAGCAAAAAGAGAACTTTAAATTTACGGCCATTCCGTTAGACTATTTGAAGTATAACCACAACCAGTACAAAAGAAATGAATCCCAAGCGATAGAAAAAAACAAAGAAGATGTCCGTTACGCCGATTATGATGTATATGAAATTTTTTATGCTGACAATGGAGATGTCATTTTGTGTACCGAAGAGTGTGGAGGATGGTGGGTTCCTGTTGGAACCTCCTCAAGCAAAGCGTACTATCAAGCCTACCAAGACATTTACGTTTTTCGTATTAATACAAACAGCGGTTTGATGTGGGTTAAACGCGTACCAAAATACCAAAAGAATAATTTTTTGAGTAATACTGCATTTTTGATAGGTGACGACGTGGTACTATTATTTAACGACAATAAAGACAATGTGACGTTAAATGAAAATTCCGAACCCGTTTTGGCAGACGGAATTCCTGTCGACATGAGTGTTATTTTAGATAAAAACGGAAATCAAAAACGTCAAATTGTCAATTTTGGTACCACACTCAAATTCTATCCCAAATTTACCGAATATACCCGTTTATCTAATGACAAAGTTTTTATAACTCAAGACTATAAAGAGGAACGAAAAGTGGGTGTTATCAGTGTTGCGAAATGATCTTCAGAACAAATAATAAAATAATGAAAATCAAACATATAATTCTTTGTTTATTTATAACAGTGGTATCATTACCATTGTCTTCTCAAGTGCGAAGCCGCACATCAATCTATAACAGCAAGAGCAATACCAGTTCTTCTGAAGGCATGGGATTAGGTTTGGAAATTGCTTATTTACAACCTGACAAGAGTTCTTATTTCGGATTTCAATGGAAATCAGCTCCTGATATTGTCTTTACATTTAGGGGCAATAAAAACTGGCAGCGTTTTCGCTGGGGAGGTTCATTAGGCTATGCACCTTTCTCACCTACTTACAAAACTTTTCCCATTTGGTGCAAATGGAATGATGTAAATAAAGGTGATATAGTCTTTTTGGGAGAAAGTACACATTCAATCGGGAATTATGTACATTTGGGAATTCCTCTCGAATATAAATTTCTAAAAAAGCCACTAAGCCCTTTTATTGGACTTGAACCTAGAATGGCGGGATTTTTCTATTCGACAAAAGATATTTATTATAAAACTGATACATACGACCCCGGCAGCATGTTTAACGAAGATGAATTTCATATGGAGTTTGGTTTTTACTTGATCCCTAAAATCGGAATGGTATATGATATTGAAGATAAAATGTCATTTCTGATCAATATGGGTATGCATGGGAAGTTTGATGTATCGCCTATTCAATTGGCATACACATTTTTTAGTGTATCATTAAGCGCAATTTATTATTTTTAAACAACAAAGTATGAAAACGAAAATATATATTTTAATAACATTCTTTGCCACATTCCTAATAGCTTGCGATAAAGAAAAATATTTACGTGTTCCGACAGTCGAAACCATTTCAGTACAAACATCAGATAATAATATTATTGTGAGCGGCAAAGTAATTGATTCCGGAAATACATGGAAACTTTCGGCTGGCGTTTATTTTGCACAAGGGTGTTTGCCCAGTAGTACTATTGAAAACCAAATTTTATTAGACGTGGCAAACGATGGCACATTTCAAGCGGTTATACCACAGTTAAAAGAAGATTCGACCTATTATTTCGGAACATTT
>JAVBUB010000035.1:0-4463 GCA_031555675.1 Paludibacteraceae bacterium
AAATGTTATGTCATTTTTTACTTTAGAAACGCTATTAACCAAAGGTTCTTGCATCAACAGATAAGGGTAATCTTCATCTTCATTAATATTCCAAATAGTATTAAAATCCCAACCGGCAAAAGTAGATTTCTTCAACATTTGGGATGTTGTCTTACCTTTAACGTCGCTAGTCCCTCCAAATATATATCCAACTCCTTTTGTTAATCCAGAAATTTCAGTATCAAAGAAGCAATTGGTAATGTTTCCCATAAAATTTTTTCCTGCCAGTCCACCAACATAATCAGTATTATTACCAGGATTAATGTAACCCCCACTAATAGAACAACTAGCATAACTATACTTAATAGTTCCTTTATAAAGAAGTACACCATCATTAAATCCAACTAATCCGCCAACATGGCTATATTCTCCTCCAGTAATAGTACCCGTAGCATAACAGTCAGATATCATAGCCGAATCGTCATTATAACCAACCAGACCTCCAATTTCTTCTCCAGAAAGATCTGTTAAAACGACATCCGAAACATAGCAGCTTTTTATAGTTCCAAAATTTTGTCCTACTAAGCCACCTAGACTTGAACCGTTACCTGTTATAACAGATTCGGATACACAACTATTAAGTATAGTGGAATTTTTAATTTTTCCTGCCAGCGTACCAACTTTTTCTGTACCTGATATATTGGCATCTTTTATTTTTAATTTATTTATACTGCCATTCTCAATATTACCAAAAAGCCCAATATACTGCTCTTCTCCAGAAGTTTGGTCATTAATAAAAAGGTTACGAATCACATATTCGTTTCCATCAAAATGACCACTAAAATAGGTATATTTACCTTTCCCTATGGGTATCCAACCTTTCCCATTATTGTAAGTTGCATCATATACAGATAAATCTATATCATTTGTCAGTTTAAAATAACGGCCGGAATAATTATTTCCGGCATTTACTTCTGTTGCCAGTTGTAGTAAATCGGAAGCGTTTGTAATAAGATACGGATCTGCGGCTATGCCACTACCTGTCCATGCATTTACACTTAGAATACAAGTAAGTGAAATTAAAAGTAAAAAATAGTTCTTTTTCATTTTTTCATTTTTTAAAGTTTATATCCAATAAGAAATTATAATCTTAGTTTACAATAGTTTATGTTTTTTCATTTCGTTAGAAATGAATCGCTCGGTAGAGAATGATGGCAATTATTTAATCTGCATCCCCTAGGGGATGCATCCTGTAAGGATGCATCCATGAAAATTTAAAGCTTCTGCTATCAAGAGTAAATTCCTTCGGGATTAAATCAATCTGATTTACAATACTATCATAGTCTTAGCCAATATAACCTCTATTCAATAATAAATTGAAGTGTTCGAAACATTATCATAAATGATAATTTGTGTGCAAAAATAAAAACAAATATTTACTTTGCAAACAATAACAAACATTTATTTAAAATCATTTGATATTTTCGAACTTTTATTCCCATCAAATACTAAATCCTTTCGTCTCTTTCATTTTATTCTGAAAAATCAATTATTTTTGCAATAAAATAAGCAAATTGAAGAATTTAAAAATCTGTATCATATACTTATTCCTTTTCTTTCCGGCCTGTTTGTTTTCGCAAGCATTGAAATACCAGATGCGGGGAGTATGGATAGCAACTGTCAGTAATATCGACTGGCCTTCGAAAAACACGCTTTCTGTAGAAGAGCAGAAAAAGGAACTGATTGATATGCTGAATAAGTTTCAGTCATTGAACATCAATGCAGTTGCATTTCAGGTACGGCCTGCTTCTGATGCTTTTTATGCATCTGCTTTAGAACCTTGGTCGCATTGCCTTATGGGGAAACAGGGAAAATGTCCGGATCCATATTATGACCCTCTTGAATTTTTCATCAAGGAAGCGCACGCGCGTTGTATGGAAGCGCATGTATGGATCAATCCTTACAGGCTGTCTTTAAACACTACATTTGATTTTTCACCTCAGCATCCGTATATTCAGAAGAAGCAACTGGTAAAAGAGTATGCCGGCAAATATTATTTTGATCCGGGTTACAAAGAAACGCGCGATTATTTAAACGAAGTGGTTGCCGATATTGTTACCCGTTATGACCTGGATGCTATCCATATTGACGATTATTTTTATCCTTATAAGGTAAAGGGTATGGATTTTCCGGACGATGACTCTTTTAAAAAGGAACCGAGAGGATATAAAAAGGAACAAAAAGACGACTGGCGAAGAAATAACGTAAACCTGCTAATAGAGGAATTGCATCAGACAATCAAATCTAAAAAAAACTGGGTGGAATTCGGTATCAGTCCGTTTGGCGTGTGGAGAAATGCGGATAAAGACCCGCAAGGTTCCAAAACAACAGCGGGTATGACAAATTATGACGACTTATATGCCGATGTATTGAAATGGATGAAAGATGGTACTGTAGACTACATTGTTCCGCAACTATATTGGGAAATAGGAAAACCAGATGCCAATTATAGTGTTTTAATCGACTGGTGGGCCAAAAATTCTTATCCATGTAATTTATATGCAGGATTATTTGTTTCGGGACTAAACACTACCAAAAGACCGGCCTGGCAAAAGGGGAATGAAATAACGCGCCAACTTAAGTTAAACCAGCAATACAAACAACAAGGCGTATTTTTTTATAGTGCGAAACCACTGCTTAATAATCCGGCCGGAATCTGCGACTCGTTAAAAAATTATTATTTCAAATACCCATCGCTGGTTCCTGTTAATCCGAACACCAAAGGCGAAGCTTCGGTTCAACCTGCCGGACTAAAAGTGGCTAAGGATAAAGAAAACACATTGCTTCTTTGGAATAAAGTTTCGGATACAGATGGCAAGCAGATCGCCTTTTATGTGGTATATTGCTTTGAAGGAAATGGCATAGGAGATTTAGATAATCCACGGAATATTATGGTCAAAACCACGGATAATTATTTTGATGCTTCGGATTATACGAAAAAATTCAAAGGAAAATATACTTTTGTAGTTACCTCCGTGAATAAATATAAATATGAAAGTATTGCAACGGAATTTGTGGTAAAGTTGTTTTAGATGATTTCAAAAATTTGGGTATTTTCAACTTATTTTATGATTATTATGATGAAATAAATATCTTATTTCCTCTTGTGCATAACATCTGTAAATAATTTAAACTTTTCTCTTTTTCAACGTTTTATATCCTACTGCCAACAAAACCAACACAGATAACCACGCGGCTATCCGCCCAATATAATCTCCATGTTGGGTATAAAAAGTTATTTTATTATTTTTATTCACAGTATTGTTCATGCTTGTAGCTGTCCACCACTGCGATTCTTCTACTATTTCTCCTTTTTGATTGATATAAGCCGATATCCCGGTATTGGCGCAACGAACCACCGAACGGCGCGTTTCAATAGCCCTGAGCTGTGAAAATCGCAAGTGCATGCGAGGGCCTGGTGTACCATTCCACCAACCATCGTTGGTTATTACACAAATAAAATCAGCACCCAGATCTACAAATTCGGAAACGTATTCACCAAAAAGAGATTCATAACATATAACTGTGGCTACATTGGTTTCCTTTGATTTTAACAGGCTCGGATAAGGCTGCGTTCCACGGCTTTGAGAGCTACCGCCCAATTGCATACTTATGTTTTCAAAGCATTTAATTTTATTTGACAGAGGTACATACTCGGTTCCGAGTACCAGCTTAGATTTCTTATATGCTTCTACATCACCTTTTGAATCTACCTGAATGGCGGCATTGAAGTAATCATAATAAATATTATCGTTTACTTTCCGGGCCGAAGATGTAGGAGGTGTTTCATTACCAGACACATAGTATTCCATCATGTTTACTCCGGTAATTACTTTGGTTTGCGGATATTGGGATAACAACGAATCGCGTATTTTCAGCACCATATAGTTTTCGGTAATATTATTGATCCATATATTACTATCTAATGCTGTTTCGGGAAAAATAACATATTCTGTATTTGAAGCTATACTTTTTTCAGCCAATACAAGCATGGAATCCAGTTGTTGGTTATAGCTCATTATAAATTTATCTTTATACGGGTCAATATTGGGTTGTACCATAACTACTTCTACCGGATCTTCTTTTTCCGTATAAGTATGATAAATAAACAACGATACACTTAAGGGAATCAGAATCACAAGCGATGTAACAATCCACCGGGCAAGGCTTGGCTTTTTCTTTTCAATATATTTCTTAATGATCAGATACAATAAGACATTGCATAATAATACCCATACAGAACCTCCCAACACTCCGGTATATTCGTACCATTGAATAAAGAGATTATTACTTGGCCCCATAAAAACAGAACCGACCAGCATGCATGGAAAAGAAAAATCTATATTTAGATATAAATATTCGAAAGCAGTCGTATATATTACAAAAGAAGCTACTCCAACCCACAAGCCTAATTTTTTCTTAGT
>JAVBUB010000098.1:0-33259 GCA_031555675.1 Paludibacteraceae bacterium
TCCTACCTCTTCTGGATGTTTTACGACCAAAACAACCAATAAACCTTCAATCATCACAGACAATACCAATACTGGAGGTCAATGCCTTTCTTTTCCGAATGTAAATGTAGAAACCGGTGATGCTTGCTTTAAAGTATCCGGATTAGAAGCCAATAAAACCTATACTTTACAATTTTTTGCCAAACGTTCCGGTACCACCAATTCTGCTCAAACTTTAGCAATAGGTTTCATATCTACAGACAATGTGACTCGAGTTAGTAATAATCCTACAGTTTCTATTAATATAGCTAATTATGGCGCTCCATTTTTTGTTCAATTAACTACGAATAATTCCGTTAAACCGGAAACAACATACTATTTACAGTTAATGAAAACGTCAAAAGCAGGTGCTAGGTATGTTTATATAGATGATCTTTGTTTGTACGAAGAAGATGTTCCTGAAGATATTCCTGAGGTAATTGATAATTTTACTATAGAAGAAAACGAACAAGGCGGAATGAATTTAAGCTGGAATATGTCCGAAGATATGGCAACAATCGGATATATTGTTTATAGATTATTGGATGAATCATTATTAGAAGATCCGAATATTTTAATGCCAGGTTCCATTTATGGCCTAGGTTGTTTTGAGGATGGAGCTTATAAAATTGTTTATGTGGGAACAGAAACTTCTTACTATGACCAGGAAGCTATTGATCCTTCTGTTAACTTTATTTATGCAGTAGTAGCAGTAGATAAAGCTTTTAATTATTCCGAAGCTTCTGTTATTTCCGCAATGCCTGCTTCTAAGCCAGATGATGCCCGTATATATTCGATCATTTTTGAAGATAATAGTATTGCATATATAGATAATACTAAAAAGAGTGTGAAAATTTATGCAGAACCGAGCGCTTTTGAAGAAAATTTCTGTCCTACAATTATCATCCCAAATGGCGCTACAATTATTCCTGAAGATGGTTGTCTGGATCTCTCGGAAGGGAAGCTTGGTAGTTATACAATAACCTCTGCTGATGGAAAAATTACTAATATTTACACTGTTGCTGCTTTCTGGAATAGTGGTTATACTACTAATTTTTTGCCTGCAACAGCAAATATAACCGCTGAAGACTATGGTAATTCTTTCTTGATTGAATGGGAGGCCGTACCTTATGCCGAAAATTATTTTTTAACAATTACCGATTCAAACGAAAAAGAGATATTGCAATTGTCCATTCCATTTAGCGAATTATCTTATGTATTAAGTAAAACTTTACTCGAAGAAGGAACTTATACTGTTGAGATTACATCTTTGGGTGACGGGCATGAATATTTGAATGTTCCAAGCCCCGGCAGTACAAAAGAGCTTCAATTTGAGGTAGCATTGATTTATACTACCTACCGGACAAATTATGAACCGACAGGACAAGTCAGCCTTACTGACCCCCGAATGAAGTGGCTGCGCTCAAATGATAATGGAAAGACTTTCAGTAATGCAGATTTCCCTACTTTAAATGATGAAGATGTACTTGAATTAGACAGAATTGAGTTTGCTCAATCAAATAATGAGAGAGGATCATATCTTCATTCTGTGGGTACTATCAAAGTAAAACACCTCCGATTGGACGTTGGGGCTAAGCTTCAAACATCTACGGGATCTCTTTATGCCGACACGCTCCGGATGGTTTCTTATGATACGCAAACTTCTCAACTGGCCAACACCAATTTTTCGTCAACAGGTGCAGGAGAAAAATCGGGAGATCTTTATGTTCGCGAATTGCAATTTGCCCGCTATTTCGAAAAAGGCAGGTGGTATGACGTATCCCTTCCATTCGATGTGTATGGCATGGTAGACCGTAATGGTGTTCCATTAGTGGTAGATGAGGATATTTACATCAGTAAGTTTAATGGAGCTACACGTGCCAAAAACGATTTTGCAGGCGTGGGTTCGGATGATAACTGGGACGATATAACTCCGGAGTCAGTAGTAGCCAACAATGGAATTATTATGTATGCCAACCAAGGATACACCATAGCTGTAGGTAGAAATTCTTTTATTGATGGAAAAATTTCTGAAGGAGGGTCGCTTGTAGCTGGTTTGGCATTTACGTCCCAATATGATAATAGCGATAATTATGCATCTCATTACGGAAGAACAGCCCGCCTTGACGAGCGCGTGTTGCTTTTAAATAAATACGATGAAGGTAGTGATAAGACAAAGCCTATTAATAAAAACTGGAATATGATCGGGAATCCATACCTGACCATGTTCGATTTGCAAAATGTAATAATGCCAAGTAGTGAAATCATTTATGATGGAACAGAATATGTAGACACCTTGGTTCAAGGCGGTACTTCAATTCGACCTGAAGATTACAAAGCGGATATAGTATTTTATGTCTATCAAAAAACGGATCTGAAATACCGTGTGATACCTGTTGGTACCAGTTATGAATTGGCTCCCGGACAAGCCTTTTTTGTACAATCAAATGGGGCAGAAGCTACTTTGTACTGGCCCGGCGATGCGAGTTCCATATTTTCGACCGCTCCTTTCAGAAGCAGAAGTCTTAAAAACGACCAAGACAAAGAGTATGACGAAGTAACGCTAAAGTTAAGTGCAAATGATAGCGAAGATGTATTTTGTGTACGTTTACATGATAGGGGTACAACGGGTTATGATTTCAATTTGGACGGATATAAGATGTATGATGGAGTAGTTACTCCTTTGATATATACAGCAGACCAAGGCATGGAGTATGCGGTAAGCACACTGCCCCGCCATCCACAAGGGGATATAACAACTATTCCGCTTACCTATCAGGTTCCTGTTAGCGGTACTTATACATTCAGCTATGAGCCTACGGGTTCGTCTGACAATATTTTAGGGGTTAGTCTTTATGACAAAAGCAGTAATAGCACTATGGACTTGATGAGTGGTAATTATACATTTTCTGTTGGTAATAAAGCGACTGATAAAAAAAGCGGTACCCGCTTTGAGTTAAGAATCGCTAACATATCCAATAATATAACTACAAAGTTACAAGAAGGCACCAAGAACAATGGTATAGAACTTACCCAATCCGGAGAAAGCTTCAGGTTTAAAGGATTAACATCGGCAGCTACTATTACTTTTAGTGATTTGTCGGGCAGAGTACTCAAAAAATATACGGGCATTAATGACGAAGAAAGTTTTTCGTTCAATGGCAACGGCGTTATCATCATGAGTGTAGTAACAAACAGCCAAGTGGTTTCTTATAAATTAATTCAAAACTAGTTTTACCTATGCATTGGAATAGCTGTTTAACGCAGCTGTTCCTTATTAAATTGATTCAGTAAATTTCACAAAATTATTTCCATGAAAAAAATAACTCTTATTATAACCATAATATCTCTTCTTGTCTTTACCATGAATGCTTTTTCGGCATCTTTACCTTCTAAAGCATTTGAATCTCCGTTAGGAGAGGGTACGAGTCAATATTTCCCCGAAAATATTTTTTCGGCTGATTTTGAAACAGGAAACAGCAATATGTTTGTTAGCGGGAAAGACAAGTCAGATGTAGACGAAAAGCACCAACCGGAACCACAACAGGAAGAGGAAGAAGTTATAGATGGGCCCATAACAGGTTCTATTTTCCCACTATTATTATTCTCCGGATTATATTTTGCAATGTGCATACGTCGAAAAATAAGCCCGGAAAATAGATAAACGAGGGTATAAATTAACAGCACGCGGACTATACGGAATAAACGAATTGACACTGTTTCTTATTTTATTAAAAAATTTGTTTTTCAAAAACCTTGTATTCCATGTGCTGTTATTGTAACTTCACACCTGCATTTATATATCTCTGATAACGCATAAAAACATCTCTTACATAATCGCTCACATCTTCGCCACGACATAAGCCATTTTTACAAACAGGATCATTATAATAAACAGAATCTGTTTTGTAACGCATATAAATATCCACGTTATCATTCCATAAGTACCGTTCTTTTCCGTATTTTTCCGCCAAATCCATGGCATCAATCACATGACCCTGTCCCGCGTTATAAGACGCCATAATAAACTTGGCACGTTCGTCATAGTCTCCTATCTTTCTGAAGATAAGATCCAATTCCTTAATATATTTTACTGCCGCTTTCAGGTTTTCTTCCGGATTTATCAACTCTTCCTGAGTCATTTCGGCTGTTTCGGGTAATATCTGCATCAAGCCTACCGCGCCTCTGGGAGAAATAGAGGTAGTATCAAAAGTCGATTCATAATAAGCCATGGAAGCCAGCAACCTCCAATCCCACGAGATTTGCTTCGCGTATTTTTTTAACAATTCATCATAAGCGGATATCCGGCCATTTTCCAACAACGTAATCTTCTTATCCGTAAAATATTCATTCTTCTTAAAATACTTATAATGCATCGAATAAAAAAACCAGCTATTTTTCTCGGAATTTAACCATTCATTAACCTTTTCGAGCAATGCCGGAGACGACTGCCTTACCGCCCAACCCGAAAGTTGGGGGAAACCAATATCCACACTACAATCGATATTCTTCAGATACGTTTTGTTAAGCAACGCTATATCCTTATCCGCTATAGTAAATGGTATTTGTTTCAACGAAACCCTGTCTATAAGCGCATCAATGCCAATAGTATCCGGAACAGGCTTTATAATTATGCCGCCACCCAGTTCATTATTCAAATTTCTCAGCCTTTGTTCGTATTTGGTATTCTCCAGCACATATACTTCTTTCCCTATCAAATCAACAACAGAATTTACTTTCGATTTTCCGGTTCGCTGCACTAATACTTGGTTAGTAATACTTTTTTTATCCACAAAAGAGAAATAACGCTTCATTTCGCTGGAAACAGGAAGACGATAAGCGATCAAATCGCCCTCGCCATTCAATAACATCTCGCTCAGCTTATTTTCATCATGCACAACTTTTAACCGGAGTTTCAGTTTCAAAGAAGAAGCAAAACGCCTGGCCAATTCATACTGATAACCCATTCTTTCTCCCCGGAAAGTAAAATAAGAAGTGGCTCCCGGAGAAGTTAGCACCACCAGTTCGCCACTGGCCATAATCTGTTCCAAGTCCCGTTGAACAACAGACTCATCCCTATCCTTTGATTTCTCTTGACAAGAAAAAAAGAATAAAAACAATAGGATCCATATGTAATTCAACACTCTCATGAATATTTTCTTAATATATAGATATTCATTGATATTCGCTTCGCTATATCAGGATATCTTATCAATATCATATAGGTTATTGTCGGGGTAACTTTGAATAGTATTTAACAGACGAATAAACGAGTAACTCCTAAGTAGTACATTTTCCCGCTTACTGGTTTATTTTGTTTACTTGTTTATTTATTAAACGCTACTTCCGCTCTACCCTATCCGTCTCAATAAGTTCTTCTCCACACATTTTCAGCAATAATTGGGAGGTAGCCAACACATCCTTTTCACAATAAAAGGCAATCCGTTCTATATTATTTTCTTCATAATAAACACGGGCTACCTGACTGCCGTCAATATCATCTTTCGGACTCGGAATTCCCAAAATATGCGTCAACAATTTCAACGATGTATAATGCTTATAATCGCCAAATTTCCACAAATCAAGCGTATCAATAAAATTCACTTCCCACGGTTTTTTACCGGCCACACGAAGCATTTTGGGAATGGGTAGCCCGTTTACCAACATTCTACGTGCTATGTAAGGGACATCAAACTCTTTAATGTTATGTCCGCAAATACTATTCTCCGGATTCGCAAAATGCTGCTCCACCATAGACGAAAAATCCGTTAATATTCCCTTTTCATTATGGCCGGCAAACGACTTTACCCGAAAATGTTTTTCTCCATTTTTGTAAAAAATAAAACCGGCGGAAATACAAACAATCTTACCGAACTCGGCAAATATACCCGCGCCGTTCAAATAACCATATTCCGGTGTTGATCCTTCAGGATAACGAAATTTAATGTAATTAAACTTATCTTCCCATAAATGACGGAAATTTTCATCTAACGATTCATAATCAAATGTTTGCGGAACTGTTTCAATATCCAAAAAAAGTATTTTCTCTAATTTTAAATCAAGCATATTTTATTCATTAAAAAAACATATTTTTGTACTAATTTTCTCTAAACAATTATCTAAAGTATAAAAAATTTATTTATGGTAAAGCACGTTGTTCTATTTAAATTGAAAGAATTTTCTTCTGATGACGAAAAGCATCTAAAAATCAATGAAATAAAAAATGGATTGGAAGCGTTGATAAATATTATCCCCGAATTGAAAAAAATTCATGTAGCAGTAAATGTAAATCCCAACGAAAAATTTGATATTTGCCTCGAAACAGAGCACGAAGATATGGATGGATTAAACACTTATGCTTACCATCCCGATCATCTTGCCATGAGCAAAATAGTAAGGGAAGTATTAGAAACAAGAGCCTGTGTAGACTATTTTCTTTAGAATAAAGAAAAATAAATAATATAATTGGTTTTCAAACCTTTGTGTTCTTTGTGAAAATTCTTTGTGCCCTTTGTGGTAAAAATTATTGATTTTCTATTAGTTCAATAAATTAAAAACAAATGAGATACAATATCTTATTTATCTTATTTTTGGCATTTTTGTTTTCATCCTGCCATAACCAGGAAGAGAATCGGGTTGTTACCATTTCGACCTCCTACGGTAATCTGAAAGTAAGGCTTTATGACGAAACACCCAAGCATCGCGATAATTTTATAAAACTCGCCAAGCAGGGCTTTTATAATAATTTGCTCATTCATCGTGTAAATGCCGGATACAACATCGAAAGTGGCGCTCCGGACTCCAGATACGCTTCTCAAAACAGGCAAATAGGTTCAGATAAAGGAATCAACCATACCATTCCTGCCGAAATCGTACATCCTCGCTATTTCCATAAAAAAGGAGCTATAGGTGCTATATTACCCAACATGGAATCAAATCCTGATAAAACCTCATCAGGCAGTAAATTTTACATTGTAATAGGAACTGTATATAGTAATGAACAACTGGATATGTTGGAAATGGTAGAAAACGAAAAACGGTTTAACCGCATTTTAGATGCATTATTTGCCCAAAACCAAGACTCATTATCTTTATTTGTAGACAAAGACAATAAAAAATTTGAAAAATACCAGCAAAGACTTATTGAGGAAGCCCGGACGGAATACAACAAACTACCCGAATTCAAATATACCGAAGAACAACGCAAGGCATACACAACCGTTGGGGGAACACCACTATCTGATAATAATAACACTATATTCGGAGAAGTAATCGAAGGATTTGATGTACTCGATAAAATAGGACAGGCAAAAGTAGGCATGAACAACAGGCCGGTTCAGGATATCAAAATCACAGTCAAGTAAAGATCTAATTAGCATACAAAATACACGCATTAAACGGAAGTGAATTTCCGTTTAATGCGTGTATTTTGTATGTATTAATTTACTTTTATCTTAAGCTTCCTCTTCTACCAGATCTTCTTCAACCACCAAATTCTCAATAATAAAATTCTGCCGCTCGGGCGTATTCTTACCCATATAAAACTCAAGTAACTCCCCTACCGCGTCCTCTTTGGTCAACGACACAGGATCTAGGCGCATATCTTCCCCGATGAAATATTTAAATTCATCCGGTGAGATTTCTCCCAACCCTTTAAAACGAGTTATTTCGGGGTTAGGACCCAGTTTCTCTATCGCGCTTACCCTTTCTTCATCAGAATAACAGTAAATGGTTTCCTTTTTATTACGCACACGGAACAGCGGGGTCTGCAAAATATGCACATGTCCTTTTTTTACCAGCTCCGGAAAAAATTGAAGGAAAAACGTAATCAGCAGCAAGCGGATGTGCATGCCATCCACATCGGCATCGGTTGCCACAATAATTTTGTTATAACGCAAGCCATCCAATCCCTCTTCTATGTTCAGCGCGGCCTGCAACAAGTTAAACTCTTCGTTTTCGTATACCACCTTTTTACCCAATCCGAAACAGTTGAGCGGTTTACCACGCAAACTAAAAACAGCTTGGTAATTCACATCGCGGCTTTTGGTAATTGATCCGCTGGCCGAATCTCCCTCGGTAATAAATATACTGGTTTCTTCCAGCTTATCACCTTTGGCATCACTAAAATGGAAACGGCAATCCCGCAGTTTCTTGTTATGTATATTGATCTTCTTGGCTCTTTCGCGGGCAGCTTTCGTTACACCTGCAATGGCCTTGCGTTCCTTTTCCGATTCTTGTATCTTGCGTAACAAAATATCCGAAACATCGGCGTGCCTGTGAAGATAAGTATCAACTTCTTTCTTCACAAAATCGCCGATAAATTTCGATACCGACGGACCATCAGTACCTATATCCTTAGAACCTAACTTAATCTTTGTCTGCGACTCAAACACGGGTTCTTCCACATTAATGGCTATAGCGGCAATAATTCCGTTACGAATATCGGCCACCTCCATATTTTTGTTGTAATACTCTTTAATAGCCCGGGCAATAGACTCTTTAAAGGCGCTTTGGTGAGTTCCTCCCTGAGAAGTATACTGTCCATTCACAAAAGAGTCATACTCTTCTCCATTTTGGTCGCTATGCGTAAAAGCAATCTCTATATCTTCCCCTTTCAGGTGAATAATCGGATAAAGAATCTCGGAAGTGAGATTATCAGTCAAAAGATCCGACAATCCGTTTTTGGAAAGGAATTTCTCTCCGTTGAAAACAATTGTCAGACCCGTATTCAGGTAACAATAATTCTTCAACATTTTCTGAATGAAACCATCCCTGAAATGATAATTCTCGAAAATAGAATTATCAGGAATAAATTCAATCAATGTTCCCTGTTTTTCATTAGACGGTTCTATATCATATTCCTTCACCAGTTTACCAAAGGCAAATTCCGCCTTTTTGGTTTTTCCATCCCTGAAACTTTGTACAATAAATGAAGATGAGAGAGCATTAACAGCCTTGCTACCGACACCATTCAAACCTACCGATTTCTTAAATGCCTTGGAGTCATATTTTCCTCCCGTATTCATGATAGAAACAGCCTCTACAGCTTTTCCCAACGGAATACCACGACCGTAGTCACGAACAGTTACTACATCATCTTTTATCGTGATTTGTACGGTACTTCCGTTTTGCATACGAAACTCGTCAATAGAGTTGTCGAGCACCTCTTTAAGCAACACATAGATACCATCATCGGCTGCAGTACCATCGCCTAATTTCCCAATATACATACCGGGACGGCGGCGCACATGCTCCAAACCTTCCAGTGTAATGATATTGGCCTCATCATACTTAACTTCCTGCAAACCAGCATTTTTTTCTTCAGACATAATAATCAATTCCTCTTTATTTTAAAGAACAAAAATACAAAATCTAATTGAAACAACGAAGACTTTTTTAATCCTCATTCATAAATTCATGAGCTGCAACAATTTGAGCAGTACGCCCATTTCTCACAACACGATCCGTTTGATTTGATGTAACAATCACTCCCTCTCGAAGATCAAAATATTCCAACGCTTCAAACAAACCCTTCAACTCACGCTCGAGATTATCTTGATTCAAATCATAACAAGCCTGTATACAAGCATTTGCCTTTCCTTTTTTACACACCACAAAATCACATTCTCCTTTTTCCGAAAAATAATAAATATCCTTGCTGGTACGACGTAAATGCATAAATATCATATTTTCGAACTTACGCCCATTATCATCAGTAAAAGAATCACTATTGGCATTAATAAAACCCGTATCTATGGCATAAACCTTACGAGGATTCACATGCTGTTTTTTCAAGGAATAGCTGAACTTCGGAACAAAGTAGAACAAGTACGACATTTCCAGATGAGAAAGATATTCCATAACAGTACTTGTAGCAGCTAATTCAAACATCACTTTAAGCCTGTTACCCGAAATCAGATTTCCTGCATTAGAAACCAGATATAGCGCCAGTCGCTGCAAAGTCTTCACATCCCTGATTCCATAACGAACTACAATATCGCGCATCAAGATATCATCAAACAAATGATTCAGCAATTCCTCATTTTCCTGCTTCACATATTCCGGAAAGCCACCTAAACGAAGGTATTCCAACGTTGCCTTTGCTGTTTTTTTTATCTTCTTGAAACTACAAAATTCCTCAAACGAAAAAGGAAATAACTCACGCATTAAATAACGGCCCGTCAATTTAGTACCCAATTCCTTGCTCAACAACGAAGCATTAGAACCCGTAATGACCAACTGATAATCTTCATCCAGTTTCTGACGCACATAGCGCTCCCATTCCGGAATAGCCTGTATTTCATCAAAGAAAAGTACTCGCCTACGCGATTTTTTTATTACCTCATCTAATCTCAAAAAATCATTACGTTCAAAATCATACAAACGTGGATCTTCAAAATTGACAAAGAAAGCCTTGGGATATTTTGTACTCAACATCTGATACAACAATGTACTCTTACCGCAACGCCGTATGCCTGATATAATAAGGGCATGCGAAGATAATTCAGGAATTTTATCCAGCTCATATCGAGGCAATCCGTTGTTTTTACGCAGCAACACATCCAACTGGGATTTTGCCACTTGTTTTATTGTAGTATCCGTTACCATAGTTTAATAATATTTGATACAAAAATATGTAATTATTTTATAATATCAAATATTATTATTTATTTTAAAACAACAATATTATTTGATACTAAACAATACTATTATTGTTTAGTATCAAATAATATTAAAAACAACTTGATTATTAAAAAGATAAAACAATATATTTATCATTATTGCGGTCTATTGTAAAGTTTATGATTTCACAACATCCCTGATTGTATTCAATAAACATTTGGTTATAAGCGATTTAAAAACAATTCTCTTCTACATGCAATAGTTTTAAGTTACACGAGTATTACAAAGTAGGCACAGAAATAATGCAAGGAAATTTTATTCAGAAAAGGCTATTGAATATCAGCTGGATGTTAATATGATCACTTCCTCCCGAAATCTGCCGGAATTTCTCCCCAGTTTTCGGTATCCCATTTCAATATTTCGGTAGTAATAGGTTGGTTATCCATCAGCCAGTTTTCGGCACGGCGAATCAGATCAAAGATAGGTTCATTACAGGATGTTTTCTCCAATTTTGTCTTGCATTTCTTGGCTTTGATCCACGAAATGGCGGTAACACTATCGGAATAAAGAGGCATTTTGCTGTCCTTTTGCTTCAATAAGGCCAACCCATGTACCAAAGCGAGAAACTCACCTATATTATTCGTTCCATCTTCAAATGGGCCTTGTTTAAAAATTTCCTGCTTGTTTTTCACATACACGCCACGGTATTCCATTAATCCTGGATTTCCACTGCAAGCGGCATCCACCGAAAGTGCATCTTGTAGAGGCGGTTTTACATTGGCAGGTAACTTTTTAACGCTATCCTTTTTATTTACAAAACTCCAGTAAGAAGAATGAAAAGCCTCGTTGGCCAAGGTTTCGGATTCAAATGATTTATATTTAGCTCCTTCAAATCCTTTTACCTGAGCTTCACACTCTTTCCATGTGGCATATACGCCGGGTTTTACACCATCCCAAACCACATAATATTTATTCTTCTTCGACATTGCGTAATTTAAAATAGTTTTTGCAATTTATAGCCACTTCATCGAACATATCTAAGCTCAAACGAAACGGGAATTATCTTCTCATCTTTAATATTTTTACCATTATTAGTGCCTGAAATCCACTGTCCGCTGGTAAGTTTTGCCAAGCGTATGGCTTCTTTATTAAATAGAGGATCGGGACTACTTATAACCGAAGCGGTCAACACCCGTCCATATTCATCTATCTGCATGGATACAAGCACTACTCCCTCTTTTCTCATAGTTAGTGCCTTACGGGGATATTCCATATTGCCAATCAGAAAAAAAGAAAGTGCGGAGCGTCCACCTTTAAACTCAGGAACTGTTCTATCTGAGCCTTCTTTGAAATTTATCGCGGTTAAAACACCCTCTTTATCCTTTATCAAATAAGAATATTGGTAATTAACATCATCCTGACTAAACGATAAATACCTGAAAACAGTATGTCCTATATCTATTGGCTTTTGTTCGGAACGATCATAAAAAGCCACCTCAAAGAATCCGACTTTAGCACTCGAAACGGCAATATTTTTATCAAACGTCAAATATAAACGTTGGCGAATCATTTTTATCTCGGAAGAGTCTGTTTCCGCTATATTCTCCGATTCACTTGTAAACTTATAATCTTTGATTAAAAGTATTTTCTTGAATTTCGGATCGGCTATAGAATAAGTAAGCGCTATTCTTTTCATGTCGAATATTGAAAGTGGATCTGTAACATATCCATCTAACTTTTTATTTTCGGGTACAAAAAAATACAATTGTCCTTCCTTGGTATAGTTATCAAGAGCATCCGTCTGAATTCTTGACGCAGGAAAATACGATTCCAGGTAAAGCGTTGACGAATCGGGACTATCCTTTTCAGGGATAATAATTCGCAAGCTATCCAAAAAAGGCCTTATCAAGGTATTTAATGAATCATTTTTATTTTCTCCGGCTCTCATGGAACTAAACAGAAAACAAAACAACAATAAAATGAGAGATGTCTTTTTCATAACCTATAAATCATTCAAAAGGGGAACCAAAATACGTTGCCTGTTTCAACACATATTTAAGTCCCCCTCTTGTTATAAATTATCCTTTTATCTTCTAGCTCTTTGTCTCAGAAGATGTCTGTTTTACGCATCAATTTTAGCATAGGTAGCGTGCTCTTCGATAAATTCGCGACGAGGAGCTACATCATCGCCCATCAACATAGAGAAGATAGAATCAGCATCTGCTGCGCTTTCAATAGTTATTTGACGCAGGGTTCTGTTTTCCGGATTCATGGTAGTGTCCCAAAGTTGTTTGTCGTTCATTTCTCCCAAACCTTTGTAACGTTGTGTATGAATTCCTGATTCGTTTCCGGCACCGAATTTATCAATAAAAGCCTGACGTTGACGGTCATCCCAGCAATATTCTTCTACTTTACCTTTTTTACACAAATAAAGTGGCGGAGTGGCAATGTATACGTATCCGTTTTCGATCAATTCTTTCATATGACGGAAAAAGAAGGTAAGGATAAGCGTGGCAATATGGCTTCCATCCACGTCGGCATCCGTCATGATAATTACCTTGTGGTAACGCAATTTCGAAAGGTTCAGTGCCTTGCTGTCATCTTCGGTACCAATGGTAACACCCAAAGCGGTATAGATATTGCGAATTTCCTGGCTTTCCAATACTTTATGTTGCATAGCTTTTTCCACGTTCAGAATTTTTCCCCTCAACGGCAAAATAGCTTGAAACAAACGGCTGCGTCCTTGTTTGGCAGTACCACCTGCCGAATCTCCTTCGACAAGGAATATCTCGCATTTTTCCGGATCTTTACTAGAACAGTCGGCCAGCTTATCGGGCATCCCTACACCGGAAAGAGGTGATTTACGTTGCACCATTTCACGGGCTTTACGGGCGGCGTGACGGGCAGTAGCGGCCAATATCACTTTTTCTACGATTGTTTTGGCTTCTTTCGGATGTTCTTCCAAATAATTACCCAAGGCCTCGCTCACGGCCATATCCACAGAACCCATTACTTCATTATTTCCTAACTTGGTTTTGGTTTGTCCTTCGAACTGAGGCTCTGCCACCTTGATAGAAATAACAGCGGTTAATCCTTCTCGGAAGTCGTCACCACTGATTTCTATTTTTTGTTTTTCGAGTTTGTCGAGCAATTTATTATCCTCTGCATATTTCTTCAATGTACGTGTCAATCCGCGACGGAATCCGGCCAAATGCGTTCCTCCTTCAATGGTATTGATATTATTCACATAAGAGTGAATATTCTCATTATATGAAGTATTATAAACCATGGCAATTTCTACCGGAGTTTCAAATTTATCGGTAGAAATATGGATAACTTCTTCTACAAGTCTTTCGCGAGATTTATCGATGAATTGGACAAATTCTTTCAATCCTTCTACAGAATAAAACTCTTCACATTTAAAATTACCATCTTCACAAATCCCTCTCTTATCGGTCAATGTCAACCTGATACCAGCATTCAGATAAGCCAATTCGCGCAAACGTCCGGCCAGGATATCATATTTATACTCTAAAATGGAGAAAATAGAAGCATCTGGCCAAAATGTCTGAGTAGTTCCAGTGCGGGTAGAAGTAGCTATTTCTTTTACCGAGTAAAGCGGTTTTCCACATTCATATTCCTGTTGGTATATTTTGCCATTACGGTGCACCTGAGTGGTCATATGAGATGAAAGCGCGTTCACACACGAAACACCCACACCGTGCAAACCTCCGGATACCTTGTAAGAATCCTTGTCAAATTTACCCCCGGCGTGCAATACTGTCATTACCACCTCCAGTGCCGATCGTCCTTCTTTCTCGTGCATATCCACCGGAATACCACGTCCGTCGTCTTGCACAGAAATAGAATTATCCTCATTAATAACAACGTCTATATTCTTGCAATAGCCGGCCAAAGCCTCATCTATAGAGTTGTCTACTACTTCATACACTAAGTGGTGTAACCCTTTTTGCCCCGTGTCTCCAATATACATGGAAGGACGCATACGAACAGCCTCCAACCCTTCGAGGACTGTAATACTGCTGGCTCCGTAATTACCGGACTGTTTCTTTTCGTTTTCGCTCATAATTAAAAAAATGTAGGCAAATATACAAAAAAATTATTTGAAAGCAAAGCCACAAAACACCAAGTTTATATTTTTCACCTCTATTTTTTTATACACTTTGCGTCTTTATGGGATATAAAAAATTATCTTTGTGAAAACTTAAAAATTATGGCCAAATCCAAACAAAAAAGCAACAAACTCAAAAGAAATGAGTTACAGGGATTAATCATAGGGCTATTTACCAACAATCCCCAAAAAACATACAACTATAAACAAATATCTTCGCACTTGGGTGTTTCCAAAATGTCCGACAAACAAGTAGTAAACCAATTACTATACGATCTCCATGATACCGAGTTCTTAATGGAAATAGAGCGAGGTAAATTTAAGCTCAATTCGCGCAGCGGTTTCATTACCGGAACCATTGAACGGCAAGGGGTAAAAATGTACCTTAAACCCGACGATGGTGGCGATCTAGTATTTATTCCCGAAACAAAAGTAAACCATGCCCTGAACCACGACCGCGTAAAAGTGTTTTTATATGCCCGCAGAAAAGGCTTCGCGCCCGAAGGCGAAGTAATAGAAATACTCGAACGCTCTCAGGATACTTTTGTCGGGACCCTTTCGGTAAATCAATACCACGCCTTTTTAATGGTCGATAACCGCATCATGTTCAATGATATTTTTATTCCTCTTGATAAATTAAAAGGAGGTACCGATAAGCAAAAAGCCATCGTTAAAATTATAGAATGGCCTGCCAAATCCAAAAACCCTATTGGTGAAGTAATAGAAATATTAGGCGATAAAGGCAACAATAACGCGGAAATGCACGCCATTTTGGCCGAATTCGGATTTCCCCACCAATATCCTCTACTGGTAGAAGAAGCCGCCAATAAAATAAGCGAAGAAATAACCAAAGAAGAAATAGCCAAACGCGTCGACTTCAGAAAAGTCACCACCTTTACCATTGACCCTTGGGATGCCAAAGATTTTGACGATGCGCTATCCATACGCCAATTGTCAAACGGAAACTGGGAAATAGGCGTACACATTGCCGACGTAACGCACTATGTGGAACCGCAGGACACTATTGACAAAGAAGCCGAACAGAGAGCTACTTCTGTATATCTAGTAGACAGAACCATTCCGATGCTTCCCGAGCGGTTGTCCAACTTCATTTGTTCCCTTCGTCCCAATGAAGACAAACTCTGCTATTCGGTTATCTTTGAAATAAACGATAATGCCGATGTTGTTAAATATGACATTGCCAAGACTGTTATTTGCAGCGATCGCCGTTTTACGTATGAAGAAGCCCAAAGCGTTATAGAAACCGGAAAAGGAGATTTTAAAGATGAAATATTGCAACTGGACAAGCTTGCAAAACAATTACGGGCATTAAGATTTAAGTCCGGCGCCATTGCTTTTGACCGTATAGAAGTGCGCTTCGAAATCGACGAAAAAGGCAAACCGCTTAATGTTCTTTTCAAAGAGCAGAAAGATGCCAATAAGCTTATCGAGGAATTTATGCTACTGGCCAACAAAACTGTGGCGACCCATGTGGGAAAACCTCAGAAAGGTAAAAAACCGAAGACTTTTGTGTATCGTATTCACGATATTCCCAATCCGGACAAAATGGAAAATTTCGCCGAATTCATCAGGCGTTTTGGCTATAAAGTAAAAACAACGGGAAAGAATAGTGAAGTGTCTTCTTCCATTAATCATCTGCTCGATGAAGTACAAGGCAAAAAAGAACAAAACCTGATAGAAACCATCGCCATCAGAGCCATGGCCAAAGCCATTTATTCCACACAAAACATTGGTCACTACGGACTGGCTTTTGATTATTACACGCATTTTACCTCACCCATACGCCGGTATCCGGATATGATGGTACATCGTCTTTTGGAACGATACCTGCACGATGGAAAAAGTGTAAATGAAGACGAATATGAAGAAAAATGCGAGCACAGTTCCAGCATGGAGCAAGTCGCAGCCAATGCCGAGCGCGCGTCTGTGAAATACAAACAGGTAGAATATATGAAAGACCGCATGGGTATGGTTTTCGACGGTGTTATTTCCGGTGTAACCGAATGGGGACTTTATGTAGAAATTATAGCCAACAAGTGTGAGGGAATGGTTCCAATACGCGACCTGGATGATGATTATTACTATTTCGATGAAAAGAATTATTGCCTGGTAGGACGTAAAACAAATAAAAAATACAGCCTTGGTGATCCTATGACGGTAAAAGTAGCCAAAGCGAACCTTGACAAAAGGCAACTCGACTTTTTGCCTGTGTAAACTGTTTATTTTAAGTGCACAAAGACGCTGAGACGCTGTGTATACTTTTAAATTCACTGTATAAATATGTAATATTTTCACAGCGTCCTTATTAAAATCTTAACAGCGAAACGCTACAAAGAATTTTATTTTTTATTTTAAAATATCTTTGCGTCATAGCATCTTTACGTACTTTAATTATTTTGAAAAATTTACAGTTTTGTGAGCATTATAAGGTTTATTTGTTATTTTTGCCAAAATGCCTTGGTGCATAAAAATATAAGTTAGTTGCCCCGTAGGGGATAAATATAAATAACCCCGTACAAACGAAGTGCAGTGCGGGGCAAATAACCACTCTCTACACCCGGCCCCGTTAGGGGTCGAACAATGCTAATATTGTACAACCCCTAACGGGGTTGAATTATAGTATATTGGGTTTACCCCGCACTGCACTTCGTTTGTACGGGGTTATGCAAATTAAACATCTCCGGTGTTTTCTATATTTTGTCATGGACTTAGACTAAATAAAAGACACACAGAGAATAAAAGAATAAAATTATAAACTAATTCTTAGCACAAACTTATGCCGGAAACTAAAGACGAGATTATCTTAATCAGCATCCATGGAGACGATAAACCGGGAGTAACCTCATCCCTGACCGAAGTTCTTGGAAGATTCAAAGCCATCGTATTGGACATCGGACAATCGGACATTCACCAGTCGCTATCGTTGGGGATTTTGATTAAACTAACAGAAGATTCTCCGGCCGGCGTTCTCAAAGAACTTCTTTTCAAAGCATACGAACTAAAAGTAAACATCAGTTTCCAGCCCATTTCCGTTGAACGATACAACGCCTGGGTTTCTCAACAAGGTAAAGACCGCCATATCATTACTGTACTCGGACGAAAGATTACTGCGGAACAGATATCCAAAATAACCAAAGAAATAGCGTTGCAAGGAGTTAATATCGACTCTATTAAAAGGCTTACCGGACGTATGTCTTTAGCTGTCAAAGAAAGTGAAAGCTCACGCGCCTGCATCGAATTATCGGTAAGGGGAACCATGAAAAACCGCGATGAAATGCACGAAAGATTCCTGAACCTGTCTGCCGAACTTGGCGTTGATATTTCATTTCAAAAAGACAATATGTACCGCCGAAGCCGCCGCCTGATCTGCTTTGATATGGATTCTACCCTCATTAAAACGGAAGTAATAGACGAATTGGCCGACAGAGCAGGTGTTGGAGAAGAAGTAAGAGCCATTACCGAATCGGCCATGCGTGGCGAAATTGATTTCTCCGAAAGCTTTCGCAAGAGAGTATCCTTGTTAGAAGGACTGGACGTAAACAAAATGGAAGAAATTGCCGAAAATTTGCCCATCATGGAAGGTGCCGACAGGTTAATGTCTTTTCTGAAAAAATGCGGTTTTAAAATTGCCATTCTTTCCGGTGGATTCACCTATTTTGGCAATTATCTGAAAAAACGTTTCGGTATTGATTATGTATATGCCAACGAACTCGAAATAAAAAACGGTAAGCTTACCGGACGTCATGTAGGAGACATCGTTGATGGAAAAAGAAAAGCCGAATTACTTCGCCTCATCGCGCAAGTAGAAAACATAGATTTAGAACAGGTTATTGCAGTAGGCGACGGTGCCAACGACTTGCCCATGTTAAATTTGGCCGGACTGGGTATCGCATTCCATGCCAAACCCAAAGTAAAAGAAAACGCCAAACAATCCATTTCTACTATCGGACTGGATGGCGTTCTGTATTTCCTTGGATTCCGAGACGCGCATATTGACGAGTAAATTATGATATTTGCTTATCTGTTTCAACAAATAAACAGATAAGCAAATCTACAACACATTCAGCACCTGCTCTTTTATTTGTTCCAGCTCATCTTTCATCAATACCACTATTTTTTGCATTTCGCTGTGATTCGATTTAGATCCCAGTGTATTGATTTCGCGTCCTATTTCCTGCGCAATAAAGCCTAATTTTTTCCCAGGATGACTTTCCTCCATCGTTTCCCTGAAATAATTCAGGTGATTCTGTAAACGCACTTTTTCTTCGTTGATATCGAGTTTTTCTATGTAAAAGATAAGTTCCTGCTCAAAGCGGTTTTTGTCATACTCAAACTTTTCACTCAATGCCTGGAGATTCTCTTGCAGACGGGATTTTATTTTCTCTATTCTTTCTCCTTCATACGAAGCAACTTTTATCAATAATTGCTCAATACTGGAAATTTTCTGTGTAAATACAGCAGCAAGAGATCTACCTTCCTGTATTCTAAATTCTGCCAAGTTATTCAACGCCTCAGCTACAAGCTTGCGAACCTGAATCCATTCTTCCTCTTCCAGTTCCTGCGTTTCGCCTTTCATTACGTCCGGCAAACGAAGCAAAATATCGAACCAGTTCGCAGGCATTTCAATGGACATGGAATCGGCCATGGATTTAATCTGGTTATAATAAGACTCTACCATGGATTTATTAATTTGCACTGAAGTATCGATACCCGAATTATCAATGTAAAGAGAAAAATCTATTTTTCCTCTTTCGAGTTTCTGGGCTATCTCCGAGCGCAATTCCAAATCTTTTTCCTTGTATACGCCAGACATACGGGTAGACAAGTCAAGTTGCTTGCTATTCAATGATTTTACTTCTACCACAATTTTCTTGCCTTTATACTCGCAAGAGGCCTTACCATAACCTGTCATCGATTGAATCATAATTCTAAGAATCTTAATATTTTCAACAAAATTAATATTAAAATTAAGAATTAAGAATTAAGAGTTAAGAATTTTGGTACCTGTTGAAAATATACGCTTTTAAGGATGTTGCCCGAATATCTAAGTCTCAATAAAATGAGCATCCATTAAAATTCTTAACTCTTAATTCTTAATTCTTAATTAGAGAAGTTATCTTTGTCACAGAAAAACAAATCTTTATTCATGCATTATATCGAAGCATTATTGGCCAACAGTACTTTCCCCATTATTACCGCACTTTTGCTGGGAATTTTTACCTCTATACATCCTTGTCCGCTCACACTTAATATTACGGCAATAGGATACATTATTAACGATGAAATCGATAAAAAAAGCGCGGTTTTCATTAAAGGGCTTATTTATACCGCAGGTCGAATCCTTACCTATACCCTACTCACACTTATTATTTATTTCGGAGCCGACGCGTTGAAAATCGGAGATTTTTTTCAGCATTACGGAGAAATACTCATCGGTCCTTTTTTGGTTATTATCGGAATTGTGATGCTGGATATTATCCCCATCGGATTTTCTTTTACCAACAAACTCGGTTCTTTTTTCAGCCAAAAAGTAAAGAATAAAAATTACAGCACTTTTCTGCTCGGTTGTGTCTTTTCATTGGTATTCTGCCCGCATACGGCCATTCTATATTTCGGCATGCTATTGCCCCTTACGATTACTAGTAGCGAAGGGTTTTTACTACCGGTTTTCTTTGGTATAGGAACCGGACTTCCGGTTATTTTGGTTTCATGGATACTTACTTACAGCATGGCCAGTATCAGCAATTTTTTCAGTAATTTAAAAATTATTGAAAAATGGATACGCATTATTACAGCAATAATCTTTATTTTTGCAGGGATATACTTTATTTTCGAATCACTTTACACTGGTCACACCCACTGTTAAAACACCTAAAAATGAAAGAAAACACATTAATTAGCTATAAACACGTTGATGTTTGCCAGGAAGTACAATTGGTATTAAAAGACATTAACCTGGAAATAAACAAAGGAGAATTTGTTTATCTCGTAGGAAAAGTGGGCAGTGGAAAAAGCTCCCTGTTAAAGTCTTTTTACAGCGAAATTCCGGTAACGACGGGAGAAGCCGAAATTCTCGATTACAGCTTAAACAAGTTAAAACGCAAGGAAATTCCCTACCTGAGGAGGAAACTCGGCATTGTATTTCAGGATTTTCAATTACTTATAGACAGGTCGGTACATGCCAACTTGGAATTTGTGTTGCGTGCTACAGGCTGGAAAAAGAAAAACGAAATAGAAGAAAGAATTAAAGAAGTACTAAAACATGTAGGCATGGAAAACAAAGGTTACAAAATGCCTCATGAACTCTCCGGCGGCGAACAGCAACGTATTGTTATCGCCCGCGCCCTGCTAAACTCTCCGCAAGTAATACTGGCCGATGAACCTACCGGAAACCTCGACCCACACACGGGAGATCAAATTATGCAATTACTCTACGCCATTCGCGAAGAAGGTACTACCATTATTATGGCTACTCATAACCTGAAATGGGTGGAGTGTTACCCCGGACGTGTACTCAGATGCGAAGATGGGCATTTGATTGACGAAACAAGTGAAAATAAGGAATAAGATTCTTAAGGTACTATTATAAAACTGGCACGGTTTTACAAACATAAGTATTCGAAACCTTGTTTTTGGGCTGACCAGCTCTGCTAATAAGCCAAGTAGAGACGTGGCGCGCAACGTCTCTACAACCAGACCCTGTGTATTCTGACGCATACATTTAACTGCTTCTGTCTATTTTCATGCTTCAGGCACTTATGCTCTCAAACTTGGGCAATATGATAATAAGAACTACCCCTCACAATCCCATTATTCGCCAACATCGGATTTTGATTCAGCAAACGACACATTACCCTGTATAATTGGGGAAGATGCGTTTCAAAATCTTTGGGGTTTTCAAAGAAATATTCCATAGACACGGCAAAAAGCTCCATCTTATTTTCGAAAGCATAACTACGGAAAAAATCGTGAATTGGTTGTTCCTTGCTAAGTTCCAAAACCATTGCATGCCACTCGTGTATCGATTCACAAAAATGCCGGTTTTGGAAACCTTTCACATTATTGATAAAAAGCGCGTGAGCAAACTCGTGTAAACCCAAATTAATTGAATCGTGCGGATCTTTTATGCCTTCCATAAAATGTTTCCAGGAAAAAGCAATAAGCGCATTACGCGGATTTGCTTCGCCCTGATGAATCTTTTTTGTTTGCTTAGACCGGTATTCTTTATCTAAAATAACAATTTTGCGAAAAGCATCATATCCATATCCATCGTAAAAGCCAAATGTACCCTGAACGGCAGTGGATGAAATAAGGATTTTCATATCATCGGTAACCTCGGATTTACTGAAATGACAAAAGTCTTTTAAAGAAATAAACGTCAGTACCCGCTTTTCAAAGTGTATCTTTTCTTTGTTGTTAAGGTTTTTGTAGTACACGGAATAATAGCTCAACAGCGAGGGGATACTTTGTCGCAACCGTCGCAATTTCGGATTAAAATGATGACCATAAGCAACAATAACATAACGAATAATTAAGATAATTACAATGAAGTATATCCGACCCATAATTAAAATAGATTATGTAGGCAAAAATATCTAAAATACTATAAATACAAGAAAAAAATGTAATTAAATAGTATATGTTGCCCAACAAAATTATCCAAACAAAAAGAGCTGAAAATTCAACACTTTCAGCTCTTTTCATATCTTTATAAGATGTGTTACTCACCCATAGCAGTAACATCCTTATTAATCTTACCAACCAATCCCTGTAACACTTTTCCAGGACCTACTTCAATAAAAGTATCAGCACCATCTTCGATCATATGCTGTACAGATTGTGTCCATCTTACAGGAGCGGTTAACTGAGCAATAAGATTTGCTTTAATCACCTCGGGATCTGTTTCGGCTTTGGTAGAAACGTTCTGGTAAATAGGACAAACAGGTTTGGTAATAGGAGTCTCGGCAATAGCAGCAGCCAATTCTACTTTGGCAGGTTCCATCAATGGAGAGTGGAAAGCCCCGCCAACCGGCAAACGCAACGCGCGTTTAGCACCCGCAGCCAACATCAGTTCACAAGCTTTTTCAATAGCAGGAATCGTTCCCGAAATAACCAATTGTCCGGGACAGTTATAATTGGCAGCAACAACCACATCATCTATAGAAGCGCAAATTTCTTCTACTTTCTCATCCGGCAGGTTCAATACCGCAGCCATAGTTGAAGGAGTAGCTTCGCACGCTTTTTGCATGGCCATGGCACGTTTCGAAACCAATTTCAATCCGTCTTCAAAAGACAATGCTCCGGCAGCAACCAAAGCGGAGAATTCGCCCAATGAATGTCCGGCAACCATATCCGGGTTAAAATCATTGCCCAATGTTTTGGCTAAAATAACCGAATGCAAGAAAACAGCAGGCTGTGTAACTTTAGTTTGTTTCAACTCTTCGTCGGTTCCGGCAAACATGATATCTGTAATACGGAAACCAAGAATTTCATTGGCTTTTTCGAACATCGACTTTGCCAACTCCGAATTTTCATACAACTCTTTTCCCATACCCACAAATTGGGCGCCTTGACCGGGAAATACATAAGCTTTCTTCATATCTTTTTCTTTAATTTAGTTTTTGAAAATATGGACAAAAGTTAATATTTTTTGTAGAAGAATGAATAAATAAAAGATTTAAAATTCAAAATCTAAGATTCAAGATTGCCAGGAAATGCCATTATTACATAATTTTGAATCTTAAATTTTGAATCTTAAACAAATATCTCATATTCCTCTTTTTTTAATACACAATTCGCATCAATTAAAAATATAATTAGTAAATTTGCACGCAACAAATTCTAAAACATAAGTTATATGTCATTCCTTGAAGAAAAAGTTGTATACGACGGATTAACATTTGACGACGTATTATTGATCCCTGCTTATTCGGAAGTCCTGCCTAAAGATGTAAGCATCAACACCCGATTTTCCCGCAACATTGAGTTGAAAATTCCTTTTGTTACAGCCGCTATGGATACTGTAACGGAATCTAAAATGGCTATCGCTATTGCCCGCGAAGGAGGCATCGGCGTTATTCATAAAAACATGCCGATAGCCGAGCAGGCTAAACAGGTTCATATTGTGAAACGCGCCGAAAACGGAATGATTTACGATCCTGTAACCATCAAAAGAGGATCTATTGTAAAAGATGCCCTTGGGCTGATGGCGGAATATAAAATCGGAGGGATTCCCGTTGTCGACGATAATAATTATCTGGTAGGCATTGTAACGAACCGCGACCTGCGTTTTGAAAAGAACCAAAACAGGCTGATCGACGAAGTAATGACGAAAGATCCGGTTACCACCAATCAGCTAACCGACCTGGAAGCCGCCGCCGACATTCTTCAAACCCATAAAATAGAAAAACTGCCTGTTGTAGATAAAGACAATAAACTGGTAGGGTTAATTACCTACAAAGATATTACCAAGGCCAAAGATAAACCAATGGCTTGCAAAGACAGCAAAGGTCGTTTACGTGTAGCTGCCGGAGTTGGGGTAACAACCGACACCTTAGATCGTATGCAAGCGCTTGTAGATGCCGGAGTAGATGCTATTGTTATTGACACGGCTCATGGACACTCTATTTCTGTCATAGAAAAACTGAAAGAAGCCAAAAACCGCTTTCCTAATATTGATATCATTGTTGGTAACATTGCTACGGGCGAAGCCGCCAAAATGCTTGTAGATGCTGGTGCCGACGGAGTGAAAGTCGGAATAGGCCCCGGTTCTATTTGTACTACCCGTGTAGTGGCCGGAGTTGGTGTTCCGCAACTATCTGCCATTTATGAAGTAGCCAAAGCATTAGAAGGAACAGGAGTTCCCCTCATTGCCGATGGCGGTATCCGTTATTCCGGAGATATTGTAAAAGCATTGGCCGCCGGAGGATATTCCGTAATGGTCGGATCATTGGTAGCAGGCGTAGAAGAATCTCCCGGAGAAACCATCATTTACAATGGACGCAAATTTAAATCATACCGTGGTATGGGTTCATTGGAAGCCATGGAGAAAGGTTCGAAAGACCGTTATTTTCAAGGTGGGGAAGCCGATGCAAAAAAACTGGTTCCAGAAGGAATTGCCGGACGTGTGGCATATAAAGGAACATTGTTTGAAGTTATTTACCAGATGGTGGGCGGATTAAGGGCCGGAATGGGTTATTGCGGTTCAGAAGATATTGACGCATTGCACAAAGCACAATTTACGCGCATTACCAATGCGGGTGTAAAAGAGAACCACCCTCATGATATCACTATTACAAGTGAAGCACCTAATTATAGCCCAGGAGAAATTTGATACAATTTTTACTGACCATTTTCGTTAAACAATAGGCAGAAAACAAATTTATTTGGATTATGCTATTGCGTAAAAATGGCTAAGTTTACTGAACAATTTCGCTAAGCAATGAGCAAAAGTTATTTTTTAATGTCATTGCAAGAAATTGCCAGATGAAAATATTCAATACAAATCACATAAGAACGAGCACTTAAGTTGTGCCCTTGTAAAACAACTTTAACTAGTCTTACTTAAATTATTTACGTATGAAAAAGCATGTTTTATTTATTTCCACCCTGTCTTTCTGCTTTAGCCTTTTGGCACAGGTACAAACTACAGATCCTGTTTTAATGATTGTAAACGGAGAAAAAATTACCAAATCCGATTTCGAATACATCTATAACAAAAATAATTCGAACAACTCTCTCGACAAAAAAGACATAAACGAATATGCAATGTTGTTTGCCGATTTGAAGCTTAAAGTAGTAGAAGCCAAATCGCAAGGATTAGACACTACCCAAGCCTTTAAGGAAGAATTCAACGGATACCGCTCTCAATCGGCCAAGCCATACATGACCGACCGTAAATATGAAGAATATCTCGTTCAGGAAGCATATAACCGCCTGAAACAAGAAATTAATGTAAGTCATATATTGATTAAAATTGACAAAACAGACACAACAGAAGCCTATCAAAAAGCAATAGAAATAAGAAAACGCCTCAACAAAGAAAATTTTGCTACCGTGGCTAGAGAAGTTTCGGATGATAAGAATTCTGCCGGAAATAGTGGAGAACTAGGTTATATCACAGCATTTCAAACCATTTTATCATTCGAAGATGCAGCTTATAACACTCCCGTAGGAAAAATTAGCCAACCCATACGTTCACGTTACGGATACCACATTATTAAAGTAAATAACAAAAGACCATCACAAGGCAGCGTATTTGTAGCGCATATCATGAAAATTGTGCCTAACAATACTACTGATGAAGTTGAAAAATCAGCCAAGTTATATATTGACTCCATTTACCAAAGATTACAAGCAGGAGAAGATTTTGCCGAATTGGCACGTACCAAGTCTGAGCATCTTTATTCGGCACCGAAAGGAGGAGAACTGGGATGGTTTTCGACTGGTGGGAGTGGGGCCGGAGCAAGTTTTGAAGATATAGCATTTTCTCTTAAAGTAGGAGAATATTCTGTTCCTGTAAGATCTATTTACGGATATCATATCATCAAATTATTAGATAAAAAACCATTAGACCCTATTGAAGAAAAAAGAGAAGAAATATTGCGTAATTTTAGTAATGATGGAAGAAATAATGAAATATTAAATCAATTCAAAAAAGAATTAAGAAAAGAATATAACTTACAAATTATACAATCCAGCATAGACGAAATCAAGAAAATTGCTAAAGACTTTACAACAGCAGACTCCACGTTTTTTGCCAAAACAGAAAGGTTGAATAATCCATTATTCTCTTTTTCCACCATTGTGTACACTCAAAAACAATTCATTGATTTTCTCAAAAAACATAAAGGTTCTAATTTAGACATTGATAAAAGTTTGAATCTGTATATAGATAATAGGCTGTTAGAACACGAAGACACTCAATTAGAAAGTAAATACCCTGAGTTCAGAATGCTGGTACAGGAATATTATGATGGTATGCTGATGTTCGAAGTCAGTTCTAAAGAAGTATGGGAAAAAGCGGCGGAAGATACCCAAGGATTAAAAGCATTTTTTGAGGCGAACAAACAAAACTATACCTGGGATACTCCGCGTTTTAAAGGTACGCTGGTTTTCTGCAAAGATAAAAAAGCAGAAAAGAAAGCCTTGAAAATTATTAATACATCTCCGGCAGACTCTATTCCTATTTATCTGAATAAAGCCTTGAATACGGACAAAGAAAAAATAGTGAAAATCGAAAAAGGATTGTTTATGATGGGTGAAAATCAGGCTATTGACAAGTATGTTTTCGGAACAGGCAATTACATTCCTCCTACAGAGTATCCTATTGTTATAAGTAATGGAAAAATAATGGAAAAAGGTCCCGACCAATATGTTGATATGAAAGGTATTGTTATTTCAGACTATCAAAACTATTTACAAGACGAATGGATTAAAATGCTTCGAAAAAAATATCCGGTAGTTATATTTCAAGATGTATTACAAACAGTAGAAGTTAAAGAATAAACCAAAATAGATGAAGTTATTAGTTGATATGTAAGTCTATACATATCAACTAATATCATTAAAAGAATGACCCGTAGAAAACAAATATTGCTCTCCCTTTTTTGTTTTGTTCTTTGTTTTTCCGGCTGCGAAAGAATAAAGAAACAAGCCAAGTTATTTACCAATGAAAAACCAATGGTTGAAATCAATGAGCAAGTATTATACAGATCGGATATAGAAAAAATAACACCTGCCAATTCTACTCCCGAAGATAGCATTTCATATGCCGAAAATTACATTAAGAAATGGGTTACCCGTAATCTGATGTATGAAAAAGCAAGCAAAAATATCGATGATATGGATGAAATAAACCAGCTGGTGGAAGATTACCGGAAGTCATTGGTTATTCATCACTACCAACAAAAACTTGTAGAACAGAGGGTAAAAGAACCATCAGAAGAAGAAATAAAAAGATATTACGACAATAATTCAGAAAAATTTAAGTTAAAAAAAAATCTGGTAAAAGGTTTATATATAAAGCTTCCCAAAAAGGCGCCTAAAATTGAGAAACTAAAAAGCTGGATCGGCAACCAGACTCCGGAACATCTTCAGGAAATAGAAAAATATAGTTATCAAAACGCTGTTAACTACGAATATTTTGGCGAAAACTGGGTAATTTTTGATGATTTGATGAAAAAGATACCATTTGATGAAAAAAATGTAAATACTCTTCTGCACAAGAAACTATCAACCATTGAAGATGACAAATTCATATACATATTAGCCATTAACGAATTTAAGGAAGTCGGTTCTACAGAACCCCTCGATTTTGCAGGAAGCAAAATCAAAGTTATCCTGATGAATATCAATAAAAATAAATATATCAACGAGTTCGAAGAAGAGCTTTATGATAAAGCGCTGAAAAAAGGAGAGGTCAAACTTATTAAAGAATAAAAACAATTACATTCGTTGTACGACACGGATGTTATGAAAAAATAAAATATTTACTTTACATATGAAATATTTAGCACATATCTTATGGATGTTTTTAGGAGTATTCGCTTCCATTAATGCCCAAAACAATATTATCGACGAAGTAATTTGGGTTATTGGCGACGATGCTATTTTAAAATCCGACGTAGAAGAGCAACGCATGAGAATGCAATACGAAGGAACCAAAATAGAAGGAGATCCGGACTGTATCATTCCCGAAGAAATAGCAGTTCAAAAGCTGTTATTGCATCAGGCTAAAACAGATAGTATAACTGAAAGCGCCAGTTCTATCAATACTCAGGTAGAATACCGTATCAATCATTTTATTTCACAAATAGGCTCCAAAGAAAAGATGGAGGAATATTTCGGAAAAAATATTATTACCCTAAGAGAAGAACTCAGGGAAATGATAGAGCAACAAATGATTGCCCAGCGGATGCAGCAAAAAATAATTTCCAATGTAAAAGTAACACCATCCGAAGTACGTAACTATTTCACTCAGCTTCCACAGGAAAAAGTTCCTGTAGTTCCTGCCAAAGTAGAGGTCCAGATAATTACTCTCGAACCTAAAGTTTCGGTACAGGAAACCGAAGCGGTAAAAGCCAAATTAAGAGAATTCAGGGAAAGAGTGGAATCAGGTGAAATTGAATTTTCCACATTAGCCATTCTATATTCGGAAGATACGGAAACAGCTAAACGTGGGGGAGAGTTGGGATTTGTAGGCCGTGGAATGTTGGTTCCCGAATTTGCCAATGTAGCGTTTAACCTCAACGATCCTAAAAAAGTTTCGCAAATTGTAGAAACAGAATATGGTTTCCATATCATTCAGTTAATTGAAAAAAGAGGCGACAGAATCAACGTACGCCACATCTTGATAAGACCTAAAATTTCAACTACAGACAAAAATCAGGCATTACAAAAACTGGATAGTATCGCCAATAGTATCCGGGGCGGAAAGTTGACCTTTGAAGAAGCCGTAACACAATATTCTGCCGATAAAAATACAAAAATGAACGCGGGCTTAATGGCAAATCCAAAAACCGGGGATGCTAAATTCCAATATCAGGATTTACCGCAAGAAATAGCCAAAGTTGTTAGCAATATGAACATAGGCGAGATATCAAATTCTTTTATTTTGGCAAGTCCCGGAAAAGAAGTATGCGCCATTGTGAAAGTAAAAAATAAAACGAAAACACATACAGCCAACTTAAACGACGATTATCAGGAAATAAAAGACGGGCTATTGGAAGAAAAAGGAAAAGAAGAATTTGAAAAATGGATTGCCAATAAGCAAAAAGAAACATACATTTTCATTAAAGATGAATGGAAAAACTGCGACTTTAAATATCCAGGTTGGATCAAGTAATATTTAAGTATTCTAACCGCAAGAGCGCAAAGATCACAAAGATTAAATAAAAGGCAAGAAAACAACATGATTAATTGCCTATTCTTTGTAATCTTTGCGCTCTTGCGGTTAAATACATTTTTCTAAAGAACTCATTGGCTCTTAGAATATGCTATCTTATTATGAACCTGAACGAAAAAAGAGTATTGTTAGGCATGAGTGGTGGAACCGACAGTTCTGTTGCTGCCATCTTATTACAACAACAAGGATATGAAGTGGTTGGCGTTACTTTTCGTTTTTGGGATGAGCAGCAGGACATTGAACCGGGTTATATCCAGGAAGCCCGCGAACTAGCTTCCCATCTGAATATAGAACACCATGTATACGATGCCCGTGAGAAATTTCAAACTGAAGTAATCGATTATTTCATAGCCGAATATCTGGCAGGGCATACTCCATTCCCTTGCGTAAAATGTAATAACTCCTTAAAGTGGAAATTACTTTTAATCCTATCGGAAGAATATCAATGTAGCAAGATTTCTACCGGACATTACGCTTTAATAACCGAACAAAATAGTTTCTTTTATATTACAGAAGCGGCAGATAAAGAAAAAGATCAGACATTTTTTCTTTGGGGATTGTCTCAATATATCTTGCAAAAAACTGTATTTCCACTTGGTAATTTCATTAAATCCGAAATACGGAAAATAGCTGCCGAAAAAGGATTTCAACGTATGGCAGAAAAAAAGGACAGTATGGGCATTTGTTTCTGTCCCGGAGATTACCGCGATTTCCTTAAAAAACAAGAATCAGTGAAAGGGAAAATTAAAAAAGGAAATTTTACCGATGAAACCGGCAATTTTTTAGGACGGCACGAGGGATATTTCTTTTACACCATAGGACAACGTCATGGCTTAGGTATTCATTTAAATAAACCTGTTTTTGTAAAAGAAATTATTCCCGATAGTAACAAAGTAATACTCGCACCCATCGAAGAAATAAACCAACAGGAAATTATACTCGAAAATTATAACCTCATCAATCAGGCTGATTTCTCGGATAAGTTTGATATATTTACAAAAATAAACTATCGCAAACAACCTACGTTAAGCCGGATTACAATACTAGACAATCTACATTTAAAAGTAGAACTGCAAAGTCCTGTAATGGCTGTAGCACCCGGACAATCTGCTGTTTTTTATAGAGATGGGAAGGTTTTGGGCGGTGGAGTAATAAAATAATGTCTTTCACAAATATCACTAAGTATTTTTGTGTCTTTGTGGAAAACAGAAATATATAATAGAAAAATACCTAGCTATGAAACTAAAACTATTCATCCTGACGCTTTCTATCTCTATCTTTTCGGCATTCGCACAACAAATACCGATTTATCTGGATAATGCCAAACCCATCGAAGAACGTGTAGAAGATGCCCTGAGACGCATGACGCTCGAAGAAAAAGTAGCCATGTGCCATGCCCAATCCAAATTCAGTTCTCCCGGAGTGCCACGCTTAGGCATACCCGATAACTGGATGACCGACGGCCCTCACGGCATCAGGCCGGAAGTGCTTTGGGACGAATGGAATCAGGCCAAATGGACAAATGATTCTTGTATTGCATTTCCGGCTCTTACCTGCCTGGCTGCAACGTGGAATACTGAAATATCGCTCTTATATGGTAAGTCTATCGGAGAAGAAGCGCGCTACCGGAACAAAAATGTATTATTAGGTCCCGGCGTTAATATTTACCGCACGCCTCTTAATGGACGGAACTTTGAATATATGGGCGAAGATCCATATCTGACTTCACGTATGGTAGTTCCTTATATACAAGGAGTGCAACTTAACGGAGTAGCTGCCTGTGTGAAACATTATGCACTAAATAACCAGGAAATTGCCCGCCATACAGTAAATGTAAATATGGATGACCGTGCCTTGTATGAGATTTACCTGCCCGCTTTTAAAGCCGCCGTACAAGAAGGAAAAGCCTGGGCCATTATGGGAGCGTATAACCGGTATAAAAACCAATGGTGCTCTCAAAATCAATATTTACTAAATGACATCCTGCGCAAAGAATGGGATTTCGACGGGGTTGTTGTTTCTGATTGGGGAGGTGTAAATAATACTTTGCAAGCCATTTACAATGGCCTGGATATGGAGTTCGGATCATGGACAGACGGGCTGAGCAAAGGAGCAGATAATGCCTACAGCTACTACTATTTAGCCAATCCTTTTCTTAAGCTTTTAAAATCGGGCGAAGTAAAAGAGGAAGAGGTCGACCGGAAAGTACGCAATATCTTACGGTTGGTTTTCCGTACCAATATGAACATGCAACGTCCGTGGGGTTCTTTCGGCACCGAAGAACATGCCTTGGCCGGCAGAAAAATTGCCCAGGAAGGAATTGTATTATTGCAAAACAAAAATAGTATACTGCCGATTGACTTGCAAAAGACAAAAAAGATCGCAGTCATTGGCGAAAATGCCATCAAGGTAATGACCGTAGGCGGAGGAAGCTCTTCGTTAAAGGCGAAATATGAAGTATCTCCGTTGGAAGGTATCAAAAAACGCATTGGCACGCAAGCTGAAGTTATATATGCCCGCGGATATGCAGGTGAAAACTTTAATGCACAAGATGGCGTAGAAACGGGACAAAGCATCAATGATAACCGTAGCGCGGAAGAGTTGACAGCCGAAGCCTGCCAAGTAGCCAAAGAAGCGGATATCGTCATATTCATCGGCGGATTAAATAAGAATAACCACCAGGACTGCGAAGGCGATGACCGCACCTCTCTGGATCTTCCTTATGGACAAGACAAGTTGATTGGTAAGCTTGCCAAAGCAAATTCAAAACTGGCTGTAGTATTAATTTCGGGAAATGCGGTATCTATGCCATGGGTAAACGAAGCCTCCGCCATTATACAAGCCTGGTATTTGGGCACCGAAGCCGGAAATGCCATTGTATCCGTTTTAACCGGAGATATAAACCCATCGGGTAAATTGCCGTTTACTTTCCCGGTCAAACTGCAAGATAACGGCGCTCATGCTTTGGAAGCATATCCGGGTACGGAAAATGAAATAACATATAAGGAAGGTATTTTTGTGGGATATCGTTGGACAGATAAACATAACATCAAACCGCTTTTCAGCTTTGGCCATGGACTGAGTTACACTACTTTTGAATATGGGAAAGTAACTGTGAACAAAAAAGAAATGACTGCTGACGAAAAGATTACATTTTCCATAAAAGTGAAAAATACAGGAACTCGCCAAGGCGCGGAAGTTGTTCAAATGTATATCAGCGACCTGAAATCTTCTCTCCCCCGCCCTGTTAAAGAACTGAAAGGATTTGAGAAAGTATACCTGAATCCCGGCGAGGAAAAAGAAATAAGTTTTACCATTGATAAGAACGCCCTTGGCTTTTTTGATGATACCAAGCATGAATGGGTAGCCGAACCAGGTAGTTTCGAAGCTCTAATAGGTGCCTCATCAACAGATATTAGAAGTAAGGTAGGATTTAAACTGAAATAAACTCACATTCGCACACGGAAAACACGGAATTTACAGAATAATATAACACAATAAGTTTGCTATATCAAAAGAAAATATTTTTCCTGTGTTATTCTGTAAATTCAGTGTTTTCC